>JAFQHQ010000064.1 GCA_017397885.1 Clostridia bacterium
ACGTATTAAGCAGGAACCCGTTAAGATTCCTTACCCAGACTCCGAGGTAAAGCCGACCGACGCGCTCGCTCGTTTTCGAGGTCATCGCACATTCTCTTACCGCCGACTGCTCGCTCAGCACAAAAGGTGCATCTTGGCGAAGCTATTACATCGTCCTTCGTATCTGTCACCGACACGGGTATTCACTTGTAGGTTCCGGATGCCTTTCTGCATTGGAGTGTTCCGCTGCATCCGGTTCCGACGGCACAAAAAAATCGCCATTGGAGGCGAGCCTATAAATAGACTCCTCCAATGACGATTCTAACATCCTCATTTTATGCTATTTTACAATACTACAATAATCATCATGCTCATATTGAGCATACTTATTATAACATCGAACAAAAGTTTAGTCAAGTTTTTATTCTTTTGATATTATTTGTTTTGCCAAATTCCTCGATCACATTTGTTAAAACCAACTCGTAATAAAAATTTCAAGGCCGATGAAGATAAGGATCGCACCACCGAAGATTCCCGCCTTGCCTGCAAGTTTTGTACCTGCTTTCTTGCCGATATAAATACCGGCAAAGCAAATAAAGAAAGTCACAATTCCAATCAGCAAACACGCCAATATTGCTTCAAACCAGTTGTATTCAGCGATAGTGAATCCTACAGACAACGCATCAATTGAAGTAGCAACACCCTGAACCAAAAGAGCTGTAAGACCTACAGAGGGCTTTTCCTCACAAGACTCCTTGTTTGTAATACCTTCATACAGCATCTTACCGCCAATATAACCAAGCAGTCCAAGTGCAATCCACGGAATGCACTTTTCAAATGCTTTGAAGTATTGTGCGATGGTTGATACACAGATCCAACCAATCATCGGCATTGCAAACTGAAATGCGGAAAAGATACCTGCAACACCAGCCATCTTGCATTTTTTCATACACGGCTCGTTAAGTCCGTTGGCAAGGGATACCGAAAAGGCATCCATAGCAAGTCCAACACCGAGTAAAATACTGTTAAAAAAGAAAGCAAACCCTAATTCCATTTTTTGTTCCTCCGCAAAATAAAAATCCAAGCACGGTTATGACCGTACTTGGTGTCAGAACAAAAACAAAGACTCCATGTACGGCTAAAACCTTAGCATACATGAGTCTCGCAAATTAAAACAAGCCAGACCGCAAGGTCAGTATGTTGACTTGTTACGCTTAGGGTGCGCTTGCTACTCCCTCACAACGTTATGAATTATAACATAGAGCAAGAAAATAATCAAGACTTTTGTCGAAAAACCTTGTTTCCTCATTAATTTGTTTAATTTTTCTTTGTCTACGGCAACGCAATTTTTGAAAACAAAAGAGGTTTTTATTACATTTTGGTACAAACCATTTTCGGCAGTTTGACACCTCAAAAACCCAGTGTTTATGCGGGTTTTGGTTTGTGCAACAATTTGGTACAAACCACCTGTTTTTTGAGAGTTTTTTAGAGTATAAAAATCCCCTGTAATATTGTACAGGAAACGGCAGAAAATCTCGCTGATTCCGCATTGGTTTTCGGAGTAAAGACGGCTATATGATAAATTTCCCTGTGCAGATTGCCGAGGGATGCCGTACAATCGAATAGAAATCCTCTTATCGATGCCCACCCTTATCCACACCACACAATTCGCTACAAACGCTAATACATATGAAATGGTGCTAAATACATATGAA
>JAFQHQ010000065.1 GCA_017397885.1 Clostridia bacterium
AGAAAAACATCTCTTTCAACAGACCACGAAATAAAAAAAGATACCAGAGACGATTCGATACTCGCGGAAAAACTTCAAAATCTGATGATATTTTTTACACTTGTAAAGAGTGATATCAAGCAAGATGAGTTAAACCTTTTAGACAGCGCTGTAATTCGTACATACGCTAAATTCGGCATTGATTTTGATAATAAATCGTTGTTTGATGAAAACGGAAACTTCAAAAAAATGCCGACCTTGAAAGACCTGTACGAAGAACTTTTGTCAAAGGAAGAAACGAAAAAACTTGCACTGATGATTGAGAAGTTTGCTACAGGTTCTTTGGCATCATTCGGCAGAGAAACCAATGTTGATTTGAATAACAAATACATAGTTCTTGATATGACGGAAATGACGGAGAACTTAAAACCGCTTGGAATGTTTATGGCACTCGACCTGGTTTGGGACAAGGCAAAAGAAAGCCGTATTCAGAAAAAAGTAATTTTTCTTGATGAGTTATGGACTCTTATCGGCTCAGGTGCTAACCGACTTGCAAGTAGTTATGTGCAGGAAATCTTTCGTCTTATTCGAGGTTTCGGTGGTAGTGCTATTCAGGCTACACAGGATTTGTCGGGATGTTTTTCAAGTGATGGTGGTAAGTTCGGTAAAGAAATATTGAACTTATCAAGCTTCAAAATTGTGCTGCATCTTGAAGAGGATGAAGCATTTACAGTACAAAAACATCTGTCGCTTTCTGATGAAGAAACGATGCAGATTATTCGTGCAGGAAGAGGTGAAGCACTTCTTTGTGCAAACAAAAATAAGGTATGTGTAGATATAAAAGCATCACCTTTGATGTACGACCTTATAACTACAAAGAGAACCGATCTTGAGAAAAGGAGAAAGACATAATGTTAGATTTTAAGGAAACACTTTCTGATTTGCAGAATGACACAGTAAAGGTTATGCAGTGCTTGTCAAGACTTTTAATGTCAAACAGCGAATCAAAAAATGTTGTTGAAAAAAAGATTGATGATTACCTTTGTGAACTTGAAAATCTGTGTGTAAAATCCCGTGGTGTTCTTGACGGTTTCAGGATGTCAGGAGAGGTCGGTGAGGACTATGTTCCGGATAAAAATGTAGCAGAGGTAACAGGCAGTATTGAGGTAACACATGACGGATGGTTGCACATAACACTTAACACCTTGCTGCCGAGTTGTAAGTATAAAACGAGCAATTATATAGGCGACACAATAAGCAGATTGATTAAATATTACGGACAGGATTTGCCATATTTTGAGGATGCTTTTTTGGCGATTGTTGAATACTGTAACAACGAAAATCACAACGCTTTGGATAACGATAATAAGGGTTGGAAGATGATACCAAACAGTCTGAAAGGCAGTGTGATTTCGGATGACAGTCAGTTCGTTTTAAGCATCGGATTGTTTGCAAAAATGTCTGATGATGTACGCTGTGAAATCTATGTTATGCCACCTGAAGAGGGAAGCGTATTTATGGATTTGTTGG
>JAFQHQ010000066.1 GCA_017397885.1 Clostridia bacterium
CACCTATATCAATTGCAACAAAATAGTTTTAGTGTGTTTTTATGATTATATCACACGTATAGGTGTAAAACAACATTATTTTCTTTTCATCCAAACAATATCATAACCCATAACATCAGCCATTTCGACGGCTTCGGAATATCGCAGAGAGCCTCGGCGAAGTTTGCCCGAAAAGTTCGGCACACTGTCGCTCCAACCGTATTCAAATGAAAGCATATCAACGAGTTCACGCATTGTCATTCCTTCTTTGACTATGTAGGATTTGAGTTCATTTCGTATATCCATTAAATCACCCCTTTCATTTTTTATTTGTGATGCACCGTTCAATATAGGCGCTGTTCATATTCATTGTTTTGTGTGTTTGTTTGCGATTTGGTGAATTGTCACGCTTTTCCGTGAACCGTGTTCGCTCTTGGGCGTATAGCTGTTCTGTATGGATTCCCACACAAAACCGTTAATTAATTCGCTGATTTCACATCCTTTCATAAAATAATCGCCGTTCTGCCCGAAGTTCGAGTTCCGACAGGCATTCCTCATATCTCTATGGGCGCTGTGCCGTCAGCCTTTCGGCTGCGCTCGCTCAGGTAACTTCCGATTAAATCGGAAGTTACTTTTGAGAAGTCATGGCGGTTTGTTCTCGTCGGACGGTCATTCAATTGTATTGTTTCGTTACCCGTTGATTACATTTTAGCGAAAAAATTCACCGTTTCCCGTATTTCCAAGAGGATGGAAAAACAAAAACTCTTGCCACTTTTAGAGTAACAAGAGCATGTAGTCGGATTGAAAATTATGGTGTTCATATGGTATAATCAGCTGGATTTAAAAATGTTTTGAGGGAAATATATGAAAAAACAGATTGCAAACATAATCACAGGTTGCCGAATTTTTTGCAGTATTTTGATGATATTCTTTCCTGTGTTTTCCGCGGAGTTTTATATTACATATCTTATTTGCGGATTTACTGATATGATAGACGGAACTGTTGCAAGAAAGACAAACAGCATAAGCGAATTCGGAGCAAAATTTGATACTGTTTCTGACTTAATATTTATAGCTGTATCATTATTTAAATTGTTTCCGGTGATTCATATTACTAAATGGTTATGGATTTGGATTGTTATCATATTAATCATTAAAGCAGGCAACATTATATTGGGCTTTGTTCGCACGAAAAAGTTGATATCGTATCATACAGTCGCAAACAAGGTTACAGGACTGTTCTTGTTTTTGTTACCTATGACACAACATTTTATTGATTTGAAACACAGTGCCACGGTGGTATGTGCAGTTGCAACATTTTCTGCGATTCAAGAAGGATATTATATAATAACGGGGCGTGAAAGCATTTTATAACCGATTAGACACCAAAAATGACCGAACAGACAAAACTCAGCATTTCTTCTTTTATATTTGCTATGATGGTACTGCAAATAAAAAGGAGGATAACATAAATGCAGGAGATAAAAACAGTTGAGCTCGTAAAGCACTACAAAAATCTGACTGCTGTAAACAAGCTCAATTTAGAAATACAGCAAGGTGAACTGTTTTCGCTGTTGGGTGTTAACGGTGCGGGAAAAACCACAACAATAAAAATGTTAACCTGCCTGACAAAGCCATCCAACGGTGATGCGTTTGTAGGCGGATACAGCATAACAACGCAATCTGAACAGGTGAAGCAATTAATCGGCGTTTCCCCTCAGGAAACCGCAGTTGCACCAAATCTTTCCGTAAAAGAAAATTTGGAGCTAATCTGTGGAATTTATAGTTTCCCCAGAGAGAAAACAAAGAAAAGAATTGAGGAACTTTGCGGGCAATTTGCTCTTGATTCTGTTCTGAAGAGAAAAGCAGGCAAGTTGTCGGGCGGTTGGCAGCGGCGTGTCAGTATTGCAATGGCACTTATCAGCGAACCGAAAATACTTTTTCTGGACGAACCCACTCTCGGCCTGGACGTTATTGCACGGCACGAGCTTTGGGATGTGATTCGCTCTCTGAAAGGTAAAGCAACCGTTATCCTGACAACGCACTATATGGAAGAAGCGGAAGCTCTTTCGGACCGCATCGGCATTATGAAATACGGTAAGCTTCTTGCGGTGGGAACGGCAGAAGAATTGAAACAAAAAGCAGGCACAAACGATTTTGAAGCAGCCTTCGTTTCAATCGTAAAGGAGGGCGCGGTATGAGAATGCTGACTTTTGCAAAAAGAAACGCAAAAGAGATTTTGCGTGACCCTCTCAATCTCGGCTTCGGTCTAGGATTCCCTTTAGTATTGCTGGTGCTTCTGAGTGCATTGCAAAGGAACATTCCCGTAAGTCTATTTGAAATTGATACCCTTACTCCGGGTATTACCGTGTTCGGTCTGTCATTTATGACGCTTTTCTCCGCAACGCTGGTTGCCAAAGATCGTGAAAGCGCTTTTTTGCAGAGATTATATGCAACACCGCTTAAGGGATTTGAATTTATCATCGGTTATATGCTTCCTCTTTTGCCGATTGCACTCGCTCAGACGGTCATATGCTATATGTTTGCGATTCCTTTGGGATTGACTGTGAGCGCAAACATTATATATGCCGTTATCGGCATAATTCCAATGGCTGTATTCAATATTGCATTGGGACTTTTGTGCGGCAGTATTCTCGGCGTCAAGCAGGTCGGCGGCATTTGCGGTGCATTGCTTACCAATCTCTCCGCATGGCTTTCGGGTGTGTGGTTTGATTTGAAGCTTGTCGGTGGTTTTTTTGAAAAGCTCGCTAATGCGTTGCCGTTCTTTCGCGCAGCAGAAGCAGAAAAAGCATTGTTCGGAGGAAACTCTGAGCTTGCGTTTTCACACATTCTTCCGATAATTATATACTGTATATCTATAACAGCGGTTGCCGTGTTCTTTTTCCTTAAGCAAATGAAAAAACAGTAAGGATTTGATGCGATGAAATATAAACTGATTATCGACAAAAATGCAGATGAAGAGATAATTGCAATCGTTCACGAGCCTTCTTCTCTGACACAGCAGATAGAAAACCTTGTCTGCAGCTATTCAGGTACGGACAGTATTATGGGGCACAAGGACGATGAAATGCGTAAATTAACATTTCAGGAAATAGAGTGCATTACCGTTCTTGACAGAAAAGTAATTGCAATTGATGTGAACGGGAACCAATATCGCATTCAAGACAGACTCCGTGATTTAGAGGATGTTTTGCCTTCCTATTTTATCCGTATCAACAAATCCACCCTTGCCAACGAACACCGTATTCTGCGGTTTGATGCTGCGTTCAGCGGCGGTGTTGATGCCGTGTTTCAATGCGGTTACCGTGAATATGTTTCAAGACGTTGTTTTTCACAGATAAGAAGGAGGTATGAATGAATATGAAAAGGTTTGTTTCGGAATTTTTTCGCCGAGGTTTAACAGCCTGCGGTTTCGGTCCAATCGTTCTGGCGGTTTTATATCTGATTTTGCATTATAAGGGTTCTGTTGAAACACTGAGTGTAACTCAGGTCTGCATCGGCATATTTTCAATAACTCTCCTTGCTTTTGTTGCAGGCGGTATGAATGCTGTCTATCAAATTGAAAGGTTGCCTCTGATGATTGCAATTCTGATTCACGGTGCAGTCCTATATGTCAGCTATTTAGCCACTTATCTTCTCAACGATTGGCTTGATTGGGGTTGGATCCCCGTTCTCGTTTTTTCGGTTATTTTTGTTGTGGGCTATCTGGCAATCTGGGCAGTTATTTATTCCGTAATAAAGAGAAATACAAAAAAACTCAATAAAATGCTGAAAGAAAAACAAAAAAACTATAAATGAATAAAAATCAAACTTTCAACTGCTCTCCTTGTGAGGGCAGTTTTTATTTGGCATCATTTTTCATATTTCCTTGATTGTTTTGATTTGCAGATATGAAAATCTTATAATTGTTGTTTTTGTGATTTTATTGTGATAAAATTTCAATCAGAAAGACGGGTGATGTTATGCAATCTCTGACCTCAAAAATATTTATGTCAACCTTGCGTCTGATTTTTCATTCACCGTTATCCGACAGTTCAAAGCTGTCCGACAATGCGGCAAAGCTGACGAAGGATAAAAAATCAAAATACAAGCCCTCAAAAAACTTTATCCATTCAAAACATACAACCGACGATGTGAAATTCGAAAAGCTCATAAACCGTAATTGCAAAACAGAAAAAGTTATACTGATGATTC
>JAFQHQ010000067.1 GCA_017397885.1 Clostridia bacterium
CATCTGGTTGATGCGGTGCGGAGCGGTTCGTGTGGGACATCAAATTTTCGAAATTCGCTTACGAAAGTTCGTATGTGTTTTCGGGAAATGCCCCGTGGTCGATTTTCATTATTATTTTTCAAACAGCCCGATAAACTCCAAATTAACACTGTAACTTTAGTAAAAAACCTGTCAAACAAATCATTCGACTTTGCTTGACAGGTTTTTTAATCTGAATCACAGTGTAGAATTTACTTCCTCTGCATATCTCACTGTTTCCATGGCATCGGAGCAATATTTGTCTGCACCCATGGCATTTGCATATTCTTCGGTAAGCACAGCTCCGCCCACAACAACCTTTGTGTCGGGCAGGGCTTTTTTTACGAGCTTTACGGTTTCTTCCATGGCGGGAACGGTTGTTGTCATGAGAGCACTAAGTCCAACCAGAGGAGCGTTAAGCTTAAGTGCGGTTTCGCACACCTTTTCCGGAGCAACATCCTTTCCAAGGTCAACCACGTTAAAACCGTAGTTTTCAAGAAGAGCTTTAACAATGTTTTTGCCAATGTCGTGAATGTCACCGTGAACGGTTGCAAGCACAAATGTGCATTTTTTTGTTTGATTGCTTCCTGATTTTGACATTTTTTCTTTCACGGCATCAAATGCCGCCTTTGCCGCCTCGGCACTGATGAGAAGCTGGGGCAAATACACCTTCTTTTCTTCAAAGCCTTTTCCCACTATGTCGAGAGCAGGCACGATTTCGGTGTTTATCACATCAAAAGCATCTGTTGTTTCAAGCATTTGTACAGCAATGGCATGGGCACTTTCGGAAAGCCCCTTGATGATTGCACTTTTCAAAGTATTGTCATCGGCTGTAGCATTTGCAGATTTTGGAGTTTCGAGCGTTTGCGAAGCACTGACGGTTGACGCAAATTCAATGTAGCTTTCGCAGTTTTTGTCAAAGCCCGAAAGAGCCATAAACGATTTATATGCCTTCATCATTTCCACAGAATGTGGATTGATAATAGCCGCCGAAAGTCCTTTTGTGAGTGCCATGGTAAAAAAGCTTGCATTAATAAATTCTCTTGAGGGCAAACCAAATGAAATGTTGGACACTCCAAGGCTTGTGAGTCCGCCAACATTTGAGATGGTTTCGAGGGCGGTGAGTGTTTCTTTTGCCGCAGACGAATCGGTGCTTATGGTCATGGCAAGAGTGTCTGTGATGATGTCTTTCTTTTTGATGCCGTATTCTGCGGCTTTGGCATAAATCTTTTCGGCAATGGCGCATCTGCCGGCAGCACTTTCCGGTATGCCGTCTTCATCAAGGGTAAGAGCCACCACAAGTCCGCCATATTTTTTTACAAGTGGGAAAACCGCCTCCATGCTTTCTTTTTTTCCGTTAACTGAGTTGACCATTGGTTTTCCGTTGTAGAGCCTCATGGCTTTTTCCATAGCTTGGGGATTTGAAGTGTCAATCTGAAGTGGGAGAGAGGTCACCGCCTGAAGCTTTTGCACAACCTCGGCAATGGTTTCGACTTCGTCAATTTCGGGCAGACCCACATTAACATCAAGCACATGGGCGCCTGCTTCTTCCTGCTTGAGACCCACATTCAAAATATAGTCAATGTCATGATTCCTCAGGGCTTCCTTGAAAAGCTTTTTGCCTGTTGGATTAATTCTTTCGCCAATGATGATGGGCTCATTTCCAAAGCAAACAGCGTGAGTGTATGAGGAAATAACCGATATATTTTTCTCTGTTACAGACTTTGGCTTAAAGTCCGTAAGCTTTTTAACGGTTTTTTCAATATATTCCGGCGTTGTACCACAGCATCCGCCGAGAATGTGAGCTCCGCATTTTGCAATTTCTGTCATAATATCGGCAAATTCGTCGGGGGTTATGTCATAGGTTGTTTTTCCGTCTTTAAATGCAGGAAGTCCTGCGTTAGGGTTCACAATTATTGGAAGTGACGATACCTCACAAAGTCTTTTTACAACAGGAAGCATTTGCCCGGGACCAAATGAACAATTGAGACCAATTGCATTAACGCCAAGTCCTTCGAGAGTTGCACACACAGCCTCGGGGCTTGCACCTGTCATGAGCTTTTCATCTGTTCCGTAAGCATTTGTGACAAAAATCGGCAAGTTCGAATTTTCCTTTGCTGCAAGCACTGCCGCCTTGGTTTCGTACAAATCGTTCATGGTTTCAATGAGAATGAGATCTGCTCCTGCCCTTGCACCGGCTTTCACCGTTTCGGCAAAAAGAGATACGGCATCTTCAAATTCCATGTCACCGAGAGGTTTCAGCAGCCTGCCGCATGGACCTATGTCAAGGGCAACAAATTTATCTTTCTTGTCACCGCATTTTTCAATGGCTTTTTTTGCATTGCAAATTGCCGCACCAACAACATCGTCAAGTGATGTTTTGCCGTCTTTGGGAAACTTAAGCAAATTTGCACCAAAGGTGTTCGATGTGATTATGTTTGCTCCGGCGTTCAGATATTCAAGATGAATTTCAATAATTTCGTTACTTTTTTCAATGTTCCACATTTCCGGAAGCTCACCGGGGCAAAGTCCTCTTTTTTGAAGCAAAGTTCCCATGCCTCCGTCAAAAAAAAGCATTTCTTTACCCGTAATATCAAGTATATTCATATCATTTACCTCCTCATCAGCTTCGTCTGCTGATGCAATCTGTTTTGTCGCATGCTTCGCATCCGTGCGAAGGGCAGTTGCAGTTTGTATCACCAATTCCAATGACCCCTGTCACCGACTTTGTTGGTGTGAGCATCAGGGCTTTTGTGAGATATATTCCGCATCGTCTTGATGCATCGGTCATGTTGATAATGTCCTTTTGTGCACTGTGTGAAAAATCGCCGTATCCCGGGCTGAACCGCGGGCGGAGATATTTGTTTTCATTTCCAAAATAGTCTTTGATTTCCTTGTTAAACAAATCGGCATAGCTTTCAACAAAAGCACTCCCGGTTGCCGAGGCAACGAATTCTGCCGCGGGCTTCGACACAAGGCTTTGCATAAGTCTGTCAACACTTGAACCAATTGTCAACGAAAACACAATTGCGCTGTGACAGCCTGCAAGATTTTTGGCAAGCTTTTGAGAAGAAAAGAAAATATCTCCAATGCTTACTTTTTCATTGTGAACCATTATTTTTTTCAAAACAAAAGTTCCCGTGGGCAAAGCCTTTTCCGAGACCATATTTTGGATTTCGTCAATAAGATTCTTAAGGACTTCGTTTTCTTCGCCTTTTTCACCGAGATAACGCAGAATTTCACTTCTTGGCGGAATTATTAAATTTTTGTCTGCTTTGTGGGAGTAGATCAAATTATAATTCATACAATCATTCCATAGCGTAATTTTTCTGTGATTTGAATTTTATTATATCACTTTTTAAGAATTCAGTCAATGTTGTGTTTTGTGTAACAAAAACACCAAATCCTGAATTGAATTTTATTGCCTATTTGTAAAATAAACACTTGAATATTAAGCACTAAAGTGATATAATTATCAGCGGTGCAAACGGCACCTATTTTTAAGCTTAAAGGAGATAACAGAATGAGTAGTACGTTATTATCTGTATCAATAGCCCTTCTTGTGGGACTTTTGATGACCAGAATATTCAAACCGCTGAAACTTCCGTCAGTTACCGCATATCTTATTGCAGGTGTTCTCATTGGACCCTATTGCCTCGGAAGGGGGCACATTCCCGGTCTCGGTTTTGAGTCCCATGAAGCACTTGAAGCACTCAAGCTTATTTCAGATGTTGCCCTTGGCTTTATTGCTTTTTCAATAGGAAATGAGTTCAGAGTTGAAGACCTCAAAAAAACAGGCAAGCAGGCAACCATAATCGGCATTGTTCAGGCACTTGCAGCAACACTTTTTGTTGACCTTGCGCTCTACGGTGTGCATCTTCTCATGCCCGACAAGCTTACAATGCCTCAGGTGATAACTCTTGGTGCAATTGCAACTGCAACAGCACCTGCCGCAACTCTTATGGTTGTTCGTCAATACAAGGCAAAAGGTCCTCTCACAAGCCTTTTGCTTCCGATTGTTGCTCTTGATGATGCAGTGGGACTCATTGTTTTTGCAGTTTCTTTCGGTATTGCAAAATCACTCATTGTCGGTGCTGTGGATGTTGTGTCCATTGTTGTGAATCCTCTTGTGGAAATTGTGTGTTCACTCGGACTCGGTGCAATCATGGGTATTATTTTAACACAGCTCGAAAAATTATTTAATTCAAACACAAACCGTCTCAACATGACCATTGCGTTTGTTTTTCTCACGGTATCTCTTTCCATGTTGGATTATCACGTTGGGGGCGTACATATCAGCTTTTCGCCGCTTCTTGTGTGCATGATGCTCGGAACGGTATTTTGTAACACTTGTCCGCTTTCTCATGATTTAATGGGAATGGCAGACAAATGGACATCTCCGCTTTTTGCACTCTTTTTTGTAATCAGCGGTGCAGAACTTGAACTTAGCGTGTTTGGTGACTGGGCAATTGTTGTAATCGGTATAGTTTACATAATTTTCCGTTCTCTCGGAAAATATTTCGGATCCTTTATCAGTGCAAAAGCAACAAAATGCGAGCCGTCAATTTGCAAATATCTTGGTATCACTCTTTTGCCTCAGGCGGGTGTTGCACTTGGTATGTGTGCTACTGCAATGCAACTTGGTGCAGATGGTGCACTCATTCGAAACATAACCCTTTTTGCAGTTCTCATCTATGAACTCTTCGGACCGCTGTTCACCAGAATGGCGCTCACTGCCGCAGGTGATATCAAGCCTATGAGTGATGAGGTTAAAATGCGTCGTCACCACAAGCTTAACGCCGCAAAACAGAACGCTGAAAAATAATCCCGTTGACGAAAGTGTTTGGAACAATGTTTCAGACACTTTTCACTTATCATTATAAAAGGAGCGTAAACAATGGAACCAAAAGATTATATCCTGACAAAAATTGAGGGTGAATATGCTTACCTCAAAGACATAGAAAGTGACAATGAAATTTTCATTGCCTTAGCGCTTTTGCCGCAAGGAGCAGATGTGGGAAGTAAAATTCATTGTGAAATGTTTGAATATACATTGCTCTAAAATATAAGACTTCGCAAAATCAATCTTTTTTAATATCATTTTGTCTTGAGTCCGATGGTATATTGTGAAAGAAAACAACGTTCGTTAATTAAATTTATAAATCGGGTTGACATTGCAACCCCTGTATGCTATAATTTATTCAAGCAATAAATTAATTAACGGTCAAAGCTTTATTAAATAAAATAATTTTTGACTAATATATTACGGAGGTAATTAAAATGGGTAAATCAACAGATTTTCGTTACAACACCGGCGCAACCGCAGTACCTTGGGCGGCTGTTGGTGAAAACTACAATGTTCAGGACTTGATGGAAATCATCAAATTCCTTATGCAGGGTGAAGGCAAAGAATATGAAGAAGCTCTGGAAGCAGTTTGGCAACAGGTTAAAAAGCTTGATGCTCTTGCTACCCCTCCCGGAAAGCTTTCTCTCGGAAGCAAGGTTGAAGAAGCAGAAGAAGCCTGCAACAAATATCTCGGAACCGAAACTTCCACATTTGTCACAAACGCAACCGCAGGTTTTGAAATTGCCTACAAATATGCAAATCTCAAACCCGGCGATGAAGTTATTGTTCCTGCAATCACATTTGTTGCAACAATGGCATATCCTCTTGCAGTGGGTGCAAAACTTGTTTTTGCCGATGTTGACCCCAGAACAATCAACATGGATCCTGCAGATGTTGCAAGAAAAATCACCGACAAAACAAAGATGATTGTTCCCGTACATATCGGCGGTTATCCCGTGGATCTCGATCCTATTTTAAAGCTTGCCAAAGAAAAAGACATTCTTGTTCTTGAAGATGCGGCTCACGCATTCGGTGCAATGTACAAAGGCAAAAAAATCGGTACTCTTGGTGATTTTGCCGCATTCTCAATGCACGAAGTTAAAAACATCACATCCTTTGGTGAAGGTGGCATTCTCACCACATCAATTCCCGGCTATGCTCCCGAAATGAAGAGAGCTCGTTTCCTCGGTCTTGATTTCACTTGCCCCATCAAAGATTGGCTCTATAACATCACACCAATTCAGGGTAAAGAAAAACCCTTTGTTCCGGGCAACTCTTCAACAACCGAAATTCAAGGTCTCGGTCTCACACTTCAGGTGGCAAGAAATGAAGAAATCATAGCTGCAAGAAGAAAAGCTGCCGAGTATCTCAATTCAAGATTTGCCGAAAATGATGCAATCATAGCTCAGGATCTCGGTAATGACGAAATCAAACCCACATTCCACCTCTATCTCTTGCAGATTGACCCTGCAAAAGCAGGCGGAGATGTTCAGATTCTCAAAAAGAAACTCGAAGAAAAGGGCGTAACTCAGATTGCTCACTTCGGACCTCTCTACCGTTTCAAAATTGTTCAGGACATGGGTTACGATTCCGACGAAATTGCAAAAACATGCCCCAACTGTGAAGAAGTGTTCTACAAGAGATACACTCACCTTCCTCTCTACGGCCTCAGCGACGAACAGCTCAAATATATGGCTGATTCAGTTCTTGAAGCAGTTGCAGAAATGCAGGCAGGTAAATAATTATATATAATTAGCCGACCCGCAAATCATAAAATGATTTGCGGGTCGGTTTTCTTTATTGTTGAACCATATAGCGGTAAAAGCCAATATATGGTTAGTTTTTTTGATTTGTTGCTTTGGTTTTTGGCGTGTAATAATACGACAAGAGCTTTATATGTAATGCAAAATCATCTTTGCCCTGCAATTTTAAAAATTTCTCCCGGATATTTTCCGAATTCGTTTTTAATGGCATGAGAAAGGGAGCAAGCATCACTGTAGCCACAGGCTGATGCTATTTCATCAAGTGTGCTGTCTTCGCTTCTGAGCATGGAAATTGCAAGGTTAAGTCTGAGCTTTTTTATATATTGGTAAGGGGTTATGCCAATATGTTTTTTGAATTTGCGAATGAAAGCATTTTCTTCCATAAACAAAATTTTCGAAAGCTCGACAACGGTAATGTTTTCTGAAAAATGCAAATGAATATATTCAATAACCTTTCCTATTTTACGGCTGAAGTTTGCAGGCAAAACATATTCGTTGTGGATTGTGTCAAGAAATGCCGAAAATGATGAAGCTATGGCATCGGAATAGCTGTTACGTTCCAACACAGTATTCAGCGGGTACGCCTCGCTGATGGCAAGCAAGCCTTCCTGAACGGCTTTTATGAGAGGATATTTTTCCGGATTGATGCAAATCTCGTTTTCAAAAATCAGGGGAGGAGAACAGAAAAAATCAAAATAAGTATGGTCAAAAGAATCACTTTCTTCCATGGAAATTCCAAACTCAAGATTTTGAGGAAAGATATATATGTTTCCGGGAGTGAGTGTTTTTCTTTTATTGCCGCATATATAGCAGGCAGAGCCTGAATGCACATAATACAAGCGGTTGATGCCCACACGGGGATATATGTGCCAGTCGGTGTGCATGGTTGAACGCCCGTATATGGTGAAAATAAGGTTTTTAAACATTGACCGTTCTCCTTTTGGTGAATTCTGACATGGGATTATGTATCAATCCTCTTTGATTATTCCACATTTAAAGGCTTTTGTCAAGATTCTCGGTTTATAAAAAGTCGATTTCTGACAAGTTTTAGCTTAAATAAAACATTCCAACGAAAAAATTTTTTTGCTATTATGGTTATAACAAACAAAGAGGTGTAACTATGGATAACAAAAAATGGTTTAAAGAAGCAAAATTCGGAATGATGATACATTTTGGACTCTATTCCATTCTTGGCGGAGAGTACAAGGGAAAATATATGGACCAAATCGGCGAATGGGCGCAGTCATATTTTCGCATACCAAACAAGGAATATCACGCACTGGCAAAGGTGTTCAACCCCATATATTTTGATGCGAATGAGTGGGTGAAAACCGCAAAGGATGCAGGTATGAATTATTTTGTTGTCACTGCAAAGCATCACGACGGGTTTGCACTTTTTAAGTCTGAGGCAAGCAGTTTTAACAGTGTTGATGCCACCCCCTTTGGCAGAGACATCATAGGCGAAATTGCCGAAAGCTGTGCAAAATATGGTCTTAAGCTCGGGCTTTATTATTCTCAGACTCAGGACTGGGCTCACCCCGACGGTTGCGGATTTTCATATACTCCCCTTAATGTGGGCAATATGAACTGGGGAAACAACTGGGATTACACAGAGAGTGACAGAGTGGGATACTATCGTTGCTTTGAAGAAAAAATCAGACCTCAGGTAAAAGAAATTCTCACAAATTACGGTGACCTTTGCCTTATATGGTTTGACAATCCCATAGAAATCGAAGAAAAATACAGCGTAGAGCTTTATAATATGGTCAAAAAATATCAGCCCAATTGCCTTATTAATTCAAGGCTCGGCAACGGTGCCTGCGATTACACATCGGCAGAGGATAACGAAATTCCCGATGATTACATGGGTGATATGCTTTATGAAACACCGGCAACCCTCAATGATACATGGGGCTTTAAACCCACAGACCAAAACTGGAAAAGTGCAGAAGAAATACTAACCATAAAAAGCCATTTGAATGAAAGAGGTATAAATTATCTTTTGAACGTTGGCCCGGATCATCTTGGCAGATTCCCGGCTAAAGCTATAGAAACTTTAAGCGGTTTAAATAGCAAGTAAAAACAATAAGAAAACAGGTTAAATATATGACGTTGAATGAACTTGTCGGTCAGGAAATGTCTGTTGAGAAAATGGAGGATTATCAATGCTGAAATTGTTACCGACACCAAAGTATGTTGCAAAAGATGGCAATGAAAAGAAAGAAGTTAAATTGTGCATATGTTCAAATGTTTCCGATTGGGAAAAATATGCACACTTGTTTATTGAATATTTTGAGCTTGCACATGGAATAAACCTTGATTATGATTTCGGGGGTATAGAATTAAATTTTGATGAGACACATAAATCCGGTGCATATTCAATAGAAAGTGATAAGGTAGTAATAGCATCGGCATCGAGTGATGAAGGAATACTTTATGCTCTCAGTTCTCTCATGCAGATTTTTGCCATTGAAAATGGTAAGATGTATTTGGAGAATATGGTTTTGAATGATTATCCCGACAAAGAACACAGGGCAATTATGATAGACCTTGGAAGACACTGGCATCCCTTCGAAAAACTCAAAAAATTTGTGGATATATGTTTTCTCTATAAGATAAAATATCTCAACCTTCATTTTATTGATTTCAATTTATATACTCTTCCGTCAAGGAAGTATCCCAAACTTCCGACTCCGGGTAAGTCTTACACCTTTGAACAGATAGAAGAACTCAATCGGTATGCTAAAGACAGAGGGGTAATAATTGTTCCTGAGTATGAATGTCCCGGTCATGCCACAGTGTTTAACAGAGCATATCCTGAGATTTTTTCAGACAATATGGCGGGCGGTTGCGATGTGGTTATGACCACGGAATGCGGTGGCACTATTGGAAGTGAAGACATTATATGCGCAGGAAATGAAAAATGTACAAATGCAACATTTGAAATTTTAAAAGAGATTTGTGATATGTTCCCCAATTCACCGTACATTCACATTGGCGGTGATGAAGCACCTGTAAGTGTGTGGGATAGCTGCTCGGTTTGCAAAAAGTACATGGAGGAAAATGGAATTTCAGGTTCGCAGGAACTTTATGGTGAATATGTCGGAAGAGTTTGCAAATACATACTCTCAATCGGTAAAACGCCGATGGTGTGGGAAGGCTTCCCTGAGGAAAGCAATCACCATATTCCAAAAGAAACCATTGTCATTGGCTGGGAGAATCTGTATCAGACATCAGATAAACTTCTGGATGCAGGGTTTAAAGTGATTAACAGTTCCTGGCAACCACTCTACATAGTACAGCACTATCGGGAAAGATGGGATCCCCGTGACATATTGGATTGGAATGTATACAATTGGCAACACTGGTGGTCCAACTCAAAAGCGTATTCCAATCCCATAAATGTTGAGCCAACCGATAGTGTAATCGGTTCAATGATGTGTGCTTGGGAAATGAATTATGAACAGGAAATCAATTTTATCATAGAAAACCTTATTGCAATGTCAGAACGAGTTTGGAATGTCGACAGAAAGAAAACAGATGAAGAGTATTTTGACTGTCAGCTTCCACTAACCGGAATGGTTGCAAAAATAATTCAAGACAGATAAGGGTAATGCTTCATGCGAGCGGAAAGGAGCTACTATGAACAAGATATTTCAAAAAATCACATCGCTTGTAACGGGATGTGTTATGGGAGTATCGGCAATCTCTTTGCCTGTTTTGGCAAATGAGACAGATAATGAACCCATGGAGATTGTATTTTCAGAATCCTTTGATTCATATGCAACAAATGCTGAAGTTGATGTTTTTGATGTGACGGGTGCGGCTTGCTTTGTTGAAGAATATGAATCTGGGGAAAAAGGTCTTCTTATGGATCTTTCAGAGGGTGCAAGAGAAATTGGAATTGGAGTTAATCTTGAAGGGTCATTTTTTGTTTCTTTCGACATCAGTGCCACAGCTGCGGTGAGTGGCGGACTTGGCGGAAAAAATGATTCCGGCAGTTTTTCTCTTCTCGAAATCAGAAAAGGGAAACTATTAACTCATAACGGATTTGATGTTAGTGGCATCAGTGGTAAATTGAAAAATGTTACTGTTGCCGCAAACACATCAACTTCCACTTATGACATATATGTAGATGGAAATCTGGTTATTTCCAATTATTATATGTCCGGTATGAAAGGGATGCTTGTTAAATCGTTGTCACTTTCGCTCTATTCCGAAAAAGGTGCGGTGGTTACTATAGATAATATCAACATAGCCTACGGCACCCCCAAAAAGCTTTCATCCAAAAAAATCAACACAGAATATCCCGAGGATGAATTTAATCCGGAGGTTACGGAAAAAATTGATTCCTCAAAGCTGATTTCTGATGATGTGTATCTCAAACAGGATTTTTCAACCCAAAAATTTGATGCAGTCTATAATGGAAAAGATAACCGGCTCGAACGTGTTGCCGAAGAAGACGGGACAGCCTATTGTCAGTTTGAACGCATAGGAACTCAGGATTTTCATCTTGATATTAACATTGCTTCATATCCTTCGGCTTCCATAATATATCAGTTTGATGTTTTTGCAGAAGTAAACGATATTCAGTTTAATTCGGATTTTAAATCTTCAAGCGGTGTGTTTTTCACCATGTTTAGTGTAAGCGGATTGAATGTAAGTGCAAAAGGCAACTCAAAAACCCTTGAAGTTGGAAAATGGCACACCTTGTCTGTTGTATTGAATAAATCCGAAAATAAGTATTCTGTTTGGGTGGACTGCGAACTTCTTGCAGACGATATGGATGTGCCTGATGGATACAAAGAAATGGAAGCATATATATGGCGAATTCATGCAATCGGAAGTGCGGGAACTGATAGATTTAAAATTGACAACATTGCAATATATGGCGGAGAAGAACCAATAAAAGATGTTGGAAATGTGGATGTTGTTATTGATGAAAAATCTACAACCTTCGAAAAAGACGGAGCACAACGAAAATTCCTTAAAGACAAGGTTTCGTATCACCTTCGTTCAGGAGTTTTGTATGCAGATGGAAAAAAACATATATATGAACCGCTGATAGAAAATGGTGTAAGCTTTGTTCCGTTGGAATTTTTTGCATTAGCATTTGGCTGTGCAACCTCTTTTGATGCACAGTCGCAATCGGGTACAATTGATAATATGACATTTACTGCAGATTCTGACAGTTACATAAAAGACGGCAATGCATATTCAATGAAATCTTCTGCTAAAATGATTGACGGAATTCTATATGCTCCTCTTCGTGACGTGGTGGTTGGGGCAATGGGCAAAAAAATATATGTGGATAATTCAACCTACAGTAGCGGTATGGTGCTCATTTCAGATGACCCCATAACTATAGGAAAAGGCGTAGATGTTGAGAAACTCAACAATTTTGCTCTTTACAGACGTCCGGAAACAGATGATGTTTTAGACAGATATAAAGCTTCTGACTTATACGGCAAGCATCCTAGAGTGATGGCTGATTCTTCCGATTTCGAGAGAATTCGAAATCTCCGCCAGACTGATCCTCAGATGAAAGCCTGGGTAAATTCCATGATTGGTGCTGCCGATGCACTTTGTGATGATAAAACTAAGCTTGTGTACGAGCTTCGTGACGGTGTTCGCCTTCTCTATGTTTCCCGTGATCTGGAATCTCATATGAGAACTCTCGGTATTGCCTATCAGGTGACGGGCGACAAAAAGTATGCAGAGCGTGCGTGGCTTGATATGGAAGCGGTTTCATCATTCCACACTTGGCACCCTGAACACGCTATAGATGTTGGTGAAATGGCAGCAGGATTTGCAATTGGATATGACTGGATGTATGATGCTTACACTCCTGAACAAAGAAAGATTATGGAGGAAGGTGCTCTTTCCAACGGCATAATAGAATATGTGGAAAACTATCAGGGTAGACTTGGAAGACTTGCTATTACCAATGCAGATAACTTTAATATGATAAATAATGCCGGAGCTGCAATGCTCGGTGTTGCAATGCTTGATGCATATCCTGAAAGCGGGGCGTATCTCATTTCCGGTTCGTGCAGAGGGCTTGAGTATGCTATAGGAGGATATATTCCTAATGGTTCGTGGTTTGAAGGTTTGGCATATGCCGGATTGACACTTGAATTTTTATCACAGCATTTGTGCACATTAGATACAGTTTTCAACACAACCTTTGGATTGACAGATACCGAGGGTGTTGAAAAAATCCCATACTTCTTTACAAATATGCAATCCAAAATGGGTTCATTCGGATTTGGCGATGGTGCCGGCGGTACTGTAACTTCAGAACCCGGATGCCTTTGGCTTTGTAATCATTTTAACGATGTAGCGGCAGCTTCTACATATAAGGAAATCTTGGGAATTAGCGGAGATTGGAGAACTATTCTGTGGTATAGACCCGAAATGTTCGAGGCAACGGAACTTTTACCGCTAGATGCAGTATACGCAAGTGAAGATTTATTTGTGACAAGAGATACATGGGAAAAGGCAAAACAGAATACCTTTGCAGGATTTAAAGGTGGTGCCGCAAACCACGGACACGCTCATGGAGATATAGGAAAATTCGATTTCTTTGCAAATGGTGTTCAATGGACAGCGGAGGCAGGCGGTGTTGATTATAACGTTCCCGGATTCTGGAACTGGCATGGAGGTGTTGGTAACGGACCGGCAGGTAACAGATGGCAATACTGGGGTACACGCGGCGAAGCTCATAACACACTCATCATTGACCCCGATTCACAATTTGAGTTTGACCCATTTGAAAGAGCAACGCTGTATCGTACCGAATCGAAACCAAGAGGTGCAATAGCTGTTATAAATTCAACTCCTGTTCACAGAGGAAAAGCAATCAAGGCAGAACGCGGCGTTATGATGGCCGACGAAAGACGAAGTCTTGTTGTCCGTGATGAAGTGACAGTTTCAAAGCCCTGCAAGGTATACTGGAATATGCTGACAGCTCAGAATGCGGTTCTTTCTGAGGATGGCAAGAGTGTTACAATATATGAAAAAGGAAATAAAGAAAATTATATCACATTGGATTTCATATGTGATGCTCCGTATACCTTAACAGTTGATGCTCCAAAACTTTTACCCAACAGTCCAAACAATGAATATAATAAGGTTGGTACATCGGGCTATCAGATAAGGCTGGCGGTTGACGCTACAAGTGTTATTAATATTACTGCGAAACTTACTCCTTCAACAGTAGAAAACGGCAGTGATATTTCTGTATATAATGTTCCTATGACTCAGTGGACAATCCCGGATGGCGAAATTCCTGAATCCCCTCATCTTGATTCACTTGTGATTGATGGTGTTGAATATAACCCCAACACAAAAGTTGTAAACCATTATGTGTCACAATCAGTAACTGAGATTCCGGAGATTATTGCTTCAAGTGTAAAATACGATGTATCAATTCAAAAAGCAGAAAGTCTTGATGAAACAACTATAATTGTTGTTAAAGATAAAGAAGATGAAAATAATCGTTCAACTTACAAGATAACATTTACAATTCTCAAATCTACTGGGGTTGCAGGAGTTGTTGAAAGAGATATTGTAAGTGTTACCGCATCAGAGGAACCACAGGCTGAAAACCCGGTGAAAAATGTCTTGGACCGAGACCTTAGTACGCGTTGGTCTGCAGAAAATGCACAGCATATTATTGTTGACCTTGGTAAAGAGGTTGATTTTGATACTGTTGTAATGGCATTTATGGATGGCGCAAGCAGAAATTATAACATTAAGATTTCTGTATCAAATGATAACGATTCATATAAGATGTTGTTTAACGGAACATCAGGCGGTGTTACCAGTGATTATGAACTTTTTGATGTCGGATATCAAAAAGCGCGCTATGTAAAAATTGAAGGTGCAGGACATAAAGGTGGCACATGGAACTCATGGACAGAAATTGCCATCGCAAAGAGAAAATAGAAAGGCGGTAATGCAATGATTATTAAAAAGATAATAGCTTCGGCACTTGCTCTCACACTTTGTGTGGTCAGTGCCACGGCTTTTGCCGATGAATCACCGGTTATGGTTATAGATGGCCAAAAATTTATTTTGGCACAAAATGCCTGGGATATTGATTTTAACGGAGAAGAGATTGGAAGTCACAGATGGGGTGCTCCCTATGTGGAGCTTAAAGACAGTACGTCTTCATCCACCATATATAATTCATTGGGGAATTCGTTTACTGCACATGCGGGCTCTGTGGCAAACACCATCACATCGGAGGATACAGGTAACCCTTCATACGGAAATGCGTTGAAAATGACTGCAAATGATAATAATCAGGTTCAACTTAATGAATTTCAGTCAACCGCTTCGGGTGATTTGATTATATATGAAATGGATTACATGCTTTCTGATGTTCCGACGAGCGGTTCTGCTACTGTTCACGTAATGTCTCCTGTTATTCAGTCCGGAATTTGGCTCAATGTGCTAAGTGTAGATGTTTCGGGTTCTGAGCTTTATTTTAAATCAGCCGGTTCAACCATGCCTATGTTAGAAGATACATGGTATCATGTTTTATGCAGGGTAAATTTTATTGACAATACTGTTTCATACTATATAGAAGGAGAATTACTGAATGTGTCAGCTGTGACCAATGCATCTGGCACTCGAAGCCAAAAACTCGTGTCAAAATTTAGTGACGCTGCAGGCGGAACAATGTGGCTTGACAACATCAAGCACTACAGTTTAAATGCAGTTCCTGATATTGTTGGAGTTTCAATAACTGGTAACTTTATTGATATTGAAAGTTCAAAAGCAATTTCAATTGCAGATTATACAGAAGAAGAAATTCTTGCTATGGTAAGTGTTAAATATAAAGAAAAAGAATTTGTACTTGTGGATGTTGAAACCACTGCTAACGAAAAGGTAATCAGATTTAAGGCATCTGAACCCCTTCCGACAGCGGTCCCTATTGATGTTACCATAAATTATATGGGCATTGAAACTGGTGGTACCTTTGAATTAGCACCTGCTCCTTGTGACGTTAAAAATGTTACAATCGAAAAGGAGGGTCAAACATACACCGCAACCGCAATAGCCCATAATGAAATTGGAGCAGAAAATAAAGTAGTAATGATTATGGCACTCTATGATAGTGAAGGCTCTGTTGTTGCTATGGCGTATGGTACACCTCAGACACTTACAACTGGTGAAGAATTGACGGTTAGTGCAGCTTCCTCTGATGCAGTGAGTGCAAAAGTATTCTTTATGGAAGACTGGTCGACACTTAAACCATTCAAAGATTTGTATTTTGTGAAGGTGCAAGCATATGAAAATGAGTAATGTGAACAAAATCATATGTTTAGCATTGGTTTTTAACATAGTTTTCATTGCTTTGCCATTATCAAACATAATTACATTGAGTGCTTCATCTGAATATAACATAATGAAAGATGTTTTGTGGGATATTGATTTTGAAGATGAAACCGTAGACTCATCGTCTTCTCCCGTGGTAGCAATATGTGATTCTTCGGGAAAAGTTCTCGTAAATTCCCGCGGAGATGTTTTTAAATGTCATACAGGTTCAACTACAAGCGAACTTAAAATTGAAAATGGCGTCTTGTGCTTTAATCCTGCCAATACCACTGATAAAGTTCAGACCAACGAATTTTATACAAGCGTATCAGATGGTGCAGCGGTGTTTAAGATGAAGGTTATGGTTGATGACTACAACACATCAAAATATGTATTCAGACTTGTCTATCTTGATGAAAAAGGATCGACTTTTTGGGCACCACAACTGTACATAAAGCAACACGTTGGTATGAGTGATTCAGCATTTTCGGTAAAGTCCGGTACTGATTCTACTTATCTTTCAGGCACGAAAACTTACGAGTGCCAAAAAAACACTTGGTATGATGTGGAAACAATCATTAATATTGAAGACAATACTTTTTCCTACAAAGTTAATTCAACCATTCTTGCATCGGGTTCTCTTGGACAAAGAATAGCATCTACTCAGCGGGTTTCCATTGCTCCCGACACAGGAGAATCAAATGCAAAAGCATCCAAACTCTATGTTGACGACATATATTTTTATGAAGCAACAAATGAGCCCTATGCAAAAATAAATGTGAAAATTGATGGGGAAGAAGCATCGCGTATCACGAAAGGTAACCTTTCGGTTCAAGGTGAAATATCAAACGGCTACGGTGCCATTGATTGTGTTCTGGCACTGTACAGAGGAAAAGGACTCATTAACCTTGAATGGTTTGAAGATGTTTCAGACGGCACAAAATGGACACAGACGGAATTTGTTGATTTTGGATATGTAGATGATTCTGTAGAGGTGAAGATGATTATGCTGAAATCAGAAGATGGCATAACTCCTGTCGGAAAATGCGTGAGCCTAAATAAAATAGGATCTTCAAATCAACTTATCGACACAGAAACCCTAAAAACAATTTTTGAAAGTGACGAGGCAATCGAAGCGTTTTTGAAAGATAAAACCGCATACCATCCCGATTCGGGCTACATTACAAAAGATGGCATTAAAATTCAAAGCGGTTATTGCGGAGTGAAAAACAACGTGTTGTATGTTCCTGCCGTAGTTTTTGAAAACTTCGGATATGATGTTAGCCTGCAAGGCAGTGAAACAGCCGTAATCTCGGGTTATACATTCACCTCGGGGAGAGCATTGGTGGGTGGATCATCAAATCCCATAATTAATGCTCCATATGTTAAAGATGACAAGCTTCATGTTCCCATGGAAGAAGTTTTTGAAAAGTTTTTGGGCAAATATACACAGATAATAAACAGCGGACAAAATGACGGAGCTATCATCATATCATCATCTGATTTTTCTCTTCCCACCGATGAAACAGTTCTTCAAAAGCTTAGTTATTATCTGTTGTATGAACGCCCGGACAAGGAAAAGATTCTTAATGATTACATTTCATCCGTCAAAAGAGGAGTTCATCCACGTGTCATAATGACGGAGGATGATTTTGAAAAAATCAGAACCTCTGATGATAGCGTAATCAATTCAAAGAAAAGTATATTAATGTCCTATGCAGACTCCTATCTTTCATCACCCGAGCTAATATATGAGCTTCGTGACGGAGTGAGACTGTGGTATGTGTCTATGGATTTTATGGACAGGGTAATGGCTCTCTCTTTCGCATATAAAATGACCGGTGATGAGAGATATCTCAACAAGTGCATTGCCGAGATGGATTCAATTGCAGATTTTCCGACCTGGCACCCCGAACACCACCTCGATGTTGGCGGACTTGCAGTAGGCTTTGCCATAGGTTATGACTGGCTTTATAACGATCTTCCCGAAGAGAAGATAACAAAATATGAAGCATCTGTATATAAGCAATGCTTTGATTTGTACTACAAAGGCTTTATTGGTTTGTCGAGCGATATGTCCGGTGGAATTGCAGCAAGTAATAATCATAATTCTGTTATGAATTCGGGCATAACTCTTTGTGCAATTGCGTTTATGGATCTTTTCCCCAATGAATGTTCATATTTCATATCAAATTCACTCAGGGCAACAGAATACACAATTCATAACTTCTGGCCCGACGGAGCATGGTATGAAGGCATAGGATATGCTTGCATGACTCTTGAATATATGGCACTTCAACTTTCTGCCACACAAAATATGTTTGGAACTCTCTATGGAATTGATGCATCCTCCGGCATGGATGATGCCGCAAGGTTTTTAACCAATATGCAATCACCCACCGGAGCATTTGGTTTTTATGATGGCGGTGGAACAGGAGTTCAATGGCATTCCGGGGCACTATGGTTTGCAAAGCATTTTGGCACAAGTGATGTCACTGCACAATGGAAAAGCTTTTATAACATTGGAGAAGAAGCAAGAGCAACCATGGCTTGTCTGATGTATTATAACCCTGATATTTCAAATGGCAACCAACACGTCGAAACATACTGGGATGTTGATTTTGAAGATGAGTATGTGGGTGCGCACAAATGGGGTTATCCATATGTTCAGATTCTTTCATCTGACGGAAGAATCCTTTCAAGTAATGGTGACACACTCACTGCTCACTCAGGAACAACATCCAATAAGATTACCACGGTAAGCACCAATGATGCCAAATATGGCAAAGCACTTTCGCTTGAAGCGGTTGACACTGCAGAGGTTCAGTTAAATGAATTTTTGACGAATGCTTCGGGTGATGTGATAGAGTTTGAATATGACTATAGGCTCGAATCACTTCCCACCACAGGGAGTAATGCGGCAATTCATGTTATGCAACCTGTTGTTGGTGATGGCACATGGCTTGAAATGCTCAGTATGGGAGTCTCGGGTACAAAACCATATTTCCGTTTTGGCGGCAAACAAAAAGGTGCATCTGTCGGCACCTGGTACAACATCAGGGCGAGAGTTGACACTTTGGGTAAAAGACTTGATTATTACATAGATGATGAATGGTTTTGCTCATCATCATTTTCCGCATCTGTAACAAAGGGCAAAAAGATAGTATCAAAGTTATCCAATGCTCCCGGGGCGGTTGTGTGGATTGATAATTTCAAGGTTCGCACCATAACCCATGACAGCAGTAATGTGTATTTTGGTGAAAATGATGTGTATTATTCAAAAAATGATGTCATAACACTGCGCGATTCAAGGACATCATCCACCCCTGTTTTTGTGGGAGCCAAAGGAGGATTTGCTGCCGATGCTCATGGACACATGGATATGGGAACATTTTGTTTCTATTCAAACGGTGTTAAATGGCTTGGTATTCACGGAGGTGCAGACTACAATCTGCCAAATTTCTGGAGTGGCGGCTCAAGAGACAGTGCAAGGTGGAAATATTTCACTATGAGGGCCGAAGCCCATAACTGTCTTGTCATAAATCCCGATGATGATGGTGAATATGATCCTCAGGGCAAAGCAAAATTTGTTCGCTTTGAAAATAACGACACCGGTGCAATAGCCGTTCTTGATATGACTGCTCCACAGTCGCCAAGGGCAACTATGGCCAAAAGAGGCTATTTTTTCACCGATAATCGTCATAGTCTTGTTGTGAGAGACGAGATAAATGTCAGTGTAAATTCCGACATTTATTCCTTCCTCATTACAGAACATGATGTTAAAATAGATGGCAACAAAGCGATATTCACAGATGCATATGGTTCGGGGAATACTCTCGTTGCAGAGTTTGAATGTTCACATCCGTTCACTCTTTCAGCCGAACCCTCAAAACCGCTTCCTTCGTCACCAAACCCAGATTCCAATCCCACTCAGGACTATGCAACAAGAATAAGCCTTAAAACCTCGGGTTCAGGCGATGTTTCAGTAACAATGAAACTTACTCCGGGTGGTGTGAACGGAAGCAAAATATCAAACTACACAAATGGTATTGACAGCTGGTCAATTAATTAAAAGGAGGATAGAGGTAGAAAATTAAACAATAATAAAATTAATAAAATTAAAAAGGAGAGATTCTATTATGAGAAAAATTTTAAGCTATTTAGTTCTTTTTTCTATGCTATGCATGACTATGCTCGGGGGCATAACAGTTCAAGCGTCAGATGTAGTAACAGACTACGGAACGATCCCCACTCAATATGCTGATGCTGACACATACCCCATAATAGTTTTTGGAGCAGACGGCTCAATTAAACATGCGGGAGCTAAAATATCCGCAAATGATGGTGCACTCTTGTATATAAGAGGTGACTACGGCGATTGGAGAGGCAAATATGTTCTGGTAAGAAAGGATATTACATGGGATAGCGTATATGGCAATTTCAGATCCCATTCCAATAGCGGTACAGTAAATGATGCCGTTATTGATCTTGGCGGTCACACCATAACAGCGACTTCAAAGGTTCTTTTTGATATGGAAGACTATGGCAGTAAGGTTACCATGAAAAAAGTTATATTCAAAAATGGTACATTTGTTCTTTCTAATAATACCGCTATTGCTCGTAGCATACAGGGAGGCCAACTGGATAGCACATTTAATTTTGCATTTGAGAATATAACCTTCAGAACAGTATCCGGACACACATCAAGTTTGTTTACCGATTATAGTGCAACATCCTCGAAGATGACATCAAATTTTGAATTTACAAACTGCACATTTGATTTGAGCGCAAATGCCGAACAAGCACAGACTGTTTTTGAGCTTGGTTTTGACAACGGAGATGTTAAGGAAAATGTGACAGTAAAAGGCGGTACAATAATTGGCGGTAATGCAAGTGTTGTTCCATGCAAAGTAAATTATAACACCTCATCGATAATATTTGATAAGAATTCATCCGATAAATACACCGAGTTTGCATATCCCAAGGAAACATATGTGGCAGACTACAGATTTGCTGATTCGACGGGTGCAGAGCTTGCATTATCTATGCTCAGAGATGAAGGTGATTATAGATATTTTGAACTTGTAGACCCTGCAGCTGCAAATCCCGGGGATGCTGTAAAACCCATTACAACACCATATGGAACAATTCCGGTAGAATATGTTGATGCAAATCAATATCCTGTTATTGCCTTTAATGCAGATAGCACAATAAAATATGCGGGTAAAGTAATATCTTCATCAGATGCCAACTGTGCATTGTATAATGTCAGAGGCGACTGGTCGAGTAATCGCGGTAAAAATATCCTTGTGAGAAGTAATATTGCATGGGAGACATCTTATCAGAATTTGGGCTTCCATACTTATCAGGCAAACACTGTAGACCTTGGCGGTAACACAATTACAGTTTCAGCGGATTCATTATTCAGATTAAATGATAAAGCTGGCAACACTGTAAATTTAACGATTAAAAATGGTACACTTGTTATATGCAATCAGGTTATCGGCACTGAGATCGGTGGAGCAAGCAAGACTGGCGAGTTCAATATTAACTTTGAAGATGTTAACTTTGTTTTGAGCGATAATTATGTAGCATCTAACTGGCTTTTAGATGACGAAGGTCAAAATGATGCTGTGAAATCTAACGTAAGATTTGACGGCTGTACATTTGATTTTTCTTCCAACTGTCCTGCAGGGCTTAAAGCATTCAACGTTGGAACATCAGATGACAAAGTTGAACTTGATGTTATAGTAAAAGGCGGAACATTTATTGCAGGTTATACAGATTTGGTACCTTATGTTGAAAACAACAGTAAGTCTTCAATTAAATTTGAATCAAATGATTATATGACAATTACACGTGCCAAAGGTGAAGATGTGAGTGCGTATGTATTTAAGTCAACAGCAGATTTATATCTTAAAGCTACACTTTCAAGTTCAGACGCTTCTTATGATTATTATACACTTACAACATTTACACCTGAGGTCTTAATCGCAAATGTGAAATATTATATTGATGGTGAAAAAGTAGACACACTTAAAGGCGGAACCCTTTCTGTTGGTGCAACTGTTGTAAATGATGGTCAGGGTCGCTCCGTAAAACTCTACGTTGCAGCATACAATGACAATGAACTTGTTGGTTTGGTTCCTGTTAACCACACATTTGGTGCAGGAGAAGTTGTTTATTCTCTTCCTGCAACTCAAGTAGGAAACTTTGATAATGTTGACAGAGTTATGGTAATGCTGTGGAATGCGGATGCTATAAGTCCTGTTACTGTAGCAACAGAGCTGAAATGATCAAATTGCATATACAAGTAACTTGTTTGGGAGAACTACTTATGGGAAAACTTTTTAAAATGTTTTTATTGAGCATATTGTGTATCTCCATTGCGGCAATTCCCCTTGTGGGGAATGCCGCAGAGGGGAATGTCACAATATCATATGACGCCGGAGTGGGGGCAGTGAAGCTGTCTGTTTCAAATTACACAAATCCCGGTGAAGGTGTGATTGTGCACATTGTACCCACCGCACAGGGAGTACCATCTTCATCTGCTCTGCCTGTTATATCAGATATGTTATTGATAGGAGAAGATGGAAATCTCGAAGGAACAATTAAGCTTCCAAAAGATTTTCAAAATGGAAAATATACTGTGTATGCAATGGCATCATCTTTTGATAAACCAATCACACAAACTTTTCTTATTTGCCTTGAAAACAGTGAGGCAACAAAATCTGCGCTTAGTGCAGTAAATAACGCAAAAACAAAAAGTGAATTTAAAAATGTCTTAAACACAAGATGCTATGATCTTGGAATTGACAAAGAAAATGAGATTGATTATGATAAAATATCTGATGTTATGTTTGCCATAATAGATGCAGAGGGTGAAGTAACATTTGAAGAATTTTCAAAAGCTGCCAACATTGCACGCGCTTCGGTTATGATATCTGCCGGAGAGTCAATTGACGAAGTCATGAAAAAATACGCTCAGGCTTTTGGTACAACATATGCACAGTACTTGGATCTTGAAGAATTGGTCAAAGACGAGTTTGATGCTCTCATGTCTGGACTTGATTATTCAGACGGGTTTGTTGCATTTGACGAACTTGTTGCTGTTGCAACGGTTGTGGGTTCTGATGGCTACGGCTCAATGAGAGACTACATTTTATACAATGCAGACATCTTTGAAATAGACACAGATGGTGACTATGATGATTTGACTGTTAACAACAAGTCAAAAGTTTTCAAAAATATGTATGAAGACAGAAAAGACTTTAAAGTGCCCGAAGATGTGAAAAAAGCTTTTGACCAAGAAGTTAAGGTGATGAAAAAAGCTGAAAATTCCGAATCTTCAAAAGGTAATGGTGGTTCAGGTTCCGGAGGTGGCTCAGGTTCCGGTGGTAGTTCATTTGGCGGAAAAACAAGTTATACAGAGCCTGTAGTTACAGCACCAACTCCTGAGGTTCCGCCTGTAGAGATTGCACCTGTTCCCACTCCGGTATATTCAGATATTTCAAATCATTTTGCAAAATCATACATTGAAGAACTTTCAATAAAAGGTGTAATCAACGGATTTGAAGACGGCAGTTTTCGTCCCGATGACAATGTGACAAGAGCTCAGGCGGCAAAAATCATTGCTTTGGCTTTGGGTATTGACACAAACGGTGATGAGACATTTGAGGATGTTTCAAAAGATGCATGGTATGCTTCAGTTGTAGCATCTCTTGCATCAAAGGGCATTGTCAAAGGTAATGGCAATATTTTTAACCCCGATAGTATGATTACCCGTGAAGATGCTTCGGTAATCATTATGCGTGCATTGCAGTATTTGGGAAAAGTATATGAAGGTGAATATGAATTTGCCGATGCATCCGATATTTCGGACTATGCCGCAACATCGGTTGGTGCTCTTGCTTCAAACGGATTTTTGAAGGGTGACGGTATAAACTTTATGCCCAAAAACAGTATAACACGTGGTGAGCTTGCCGCAATAATCGGTAGAATCATCGAAGGTGAAGTTTAAGGAGGGATATTATGAGAAATATCAAAAAAATAATTTCAATTTTAATATGCTTTACTCTCATTATGTCATTTCCTTTTGGCGCAGTTAATGCAGAAACGGCTTTGGATAATGTTCTTATGTCAGAATACAGAGGTCTTTTTCAGGCTCTGGATATGGAACTTATGTCCCCTGGGACAATGGTTACACGAGGTCAGTTCATAACAAATCTCGTTGAACTTATGGGATTTGGATTATATGGCACAAGTGTTCAGACTTTCTTGGATGTCAATCCCGACAACGAAAAACTTCACAGTGCAGTTGAATATGCTGTGGGAATAGGCGCATTGTCCAAAGCGGATAATTTTTATCCCGACAGACAAATCACTTGCCAAGAAGCCTTAAAGATTACCGTTGAAGCTCTTGGCTACGGCAAGGATGCACAGTTCAGAGGGGGATACCCGACAGGTCACTATACTGTTGCGTCAATGATTGATCTTTTGGATGGGATAGATATAAATGCAGACTTTACATCAGATACAATGTATACTCTTCTTGGTAATGCTGCTCATACAGATGTTAAGGTTATGACATCATGCAAGTCAGATGGAGAACTTGTTGGCTATACTCTTGAAGTAACAGAACCTCTTCTTTCAGCATATAGAGATGTCACAAGAATCAATGGTGTTATCACAGCTTCCGACAGTGGCTATCTATATGATAGTACACAGAATCTTGATTCAGGTAAAGTAATGATTGATGATGTAGAATATGCTGTTAAAAAAGGTGTTATTTGTCCTTTGGGATATTATGCAAATGCATATGCTCAAAAGAGTGGAAACAAACTTGTTATCATCTATGCTGACATCAGTTCCAATGTTGTGACAACTGTTCCAGCATCTCAGATTTCAGATTTCAAATCCAACACCTTTTATTACTATGATGCAAAAGACCGTGAGAAAAAGGTAAGCATAGATTCTGAAATGGTTGTTTTGTATAACGGAAAGACATTGGAAAATTACAAAAAAGATGATATTCTTATTCGTGACGGATATGTGGAGTTAGTAGACAATAATTCCAATGGTTCATTTGATATTCTTTGTGTTTGGAATGCAACTTATCTTTTGGTAGACTATGTGAATGTATATTCAAATGAGTATGATTATGTATTCTATGACAAAAACAGAAAGAACAATATTTTCATTACTTCCGAAACTAATTTCAGAAGTAATGTGGATTTGTCATCAATTGCCAAAGAAGGTGTTCTTGAAACATTTGTTTCAAAGGATCAAAAGTTTGTAACAATCAATCTTCTTGGTGAAAGCGTAAGTGGTTCTGTTAGCGAGGTGGGTTACGGCGGAACAATTTATGTCGGTGGTAAAGAATATGAAACCACAGCATATTTTAATGAATTTTATGGTTCACTTCTGACACCGGGCAAAACATTTTCCTTTGTTGTTGATTCATTGGGCAAGGCAGTAGCTGCTACATCTGCAGGTACGGCAACTATGAAATATGCATATTTTGATGAAATGGCGGATGCGGTCAAAGGTCTTGATGATAGCGTGAAACTTAAACTTTTCACAGAAGACAGAGAGGTTATTACTCCAAAGCTTGCAAGCAAAGTAACCGTTAATTCAACAACCAAAAATGCCCGTGACTGTGTGTCGCTTCTTGCTTCTTCCAAAGGCGAACTCATTAAATATCAGCTTAATGATGTGGGAGAAATAAGCAAAATTAACACTGAGTCTGAGGTTGAAGGGATTTTCGACCCTGCACAGGACGGTGCAGATACTTTAAAGCGTTTCAGATTTACTGGAGATGACTCGGAGACATTGGTGTATTACAAAGAATTCGGCTACATTGTTCCTCATTTCACTTTGAGTTCAGCAACAAAGATATTTAAGATTTCATTAGGTGAAACGAATGATGAAGAAAAATTTTCTTTGCGTAATCTTAGTTTTCTTGAAAATGATGCAAGAATCGCTTCAAATTCAATAAGACCATATAATGTTACAGTATACGGTCTTGCAGGTGCCGTGCTTTATAAGACAAATGAGGCAGCAGCCACTTCTGTTTCATCCACATCATCAAGTGCCATGGTTGCAGGGTGTTCAATGGCTCTTACAGAAGATGGTGATGAAGTATATAAAATCAAGCTTTATTCAAGTAATAAATTTTATGATTATTTCATTAAAAAAGATGCACGTTTTCTTTCAGGCTTGACATTTAACGAAAACGGATATCCGTTTAATAATGGTGATGTTATCAGATATGTTCTTGATGGCAAGGGCGAATATCTTCTCACTGCGGTAAAGGATTTTGATGGAAAAACCAAGACTCTTTTATTTAATGCAAGTGACAATACAGAGCTTCACTATTATTATGGTCAGCTTTATGCAGAGGGCGAAGGCTCTGTTGCCATAAGAAAAGATGACGGATCCATTATATACATTCCTCATACAATTGGTGATGCAGGAATACTTGAAGACGGAGAGATTATGACTCACCCCAAGGAGAAGATCACAACATATCTTCAGATGGGTGAAGATTGTCATAAAGTTATTTTGAGATGTTATTACTCTTCGGTATGGCAAACTTATGTTATCAAGTAAATAGTATTATTTGTAAAGAGGCTATTCCCTTAGGGGGG
>JAFQHQ010000068.1 GCA_017397885.1 Clostridia bacterium
ATGAGTATTTTTCAGAACTGTACAAATATCCGACAGATGCCGAGCTTGCCACTCTCACAGGACTCACCATTGCACGTGTCAAATATCTAAAAGACATTGATTTTGAAGTTGTCTCGACAGAAGATAAGCCGGATGAAACACTGCCCGGTGTCTATGAAGACATTATTACCTCATCAAATGACGATGACGAAAACAAAGAGATGTATCGAGAGGAATGCCGAGCTCAAATTCACGGCTTTCTTCTAAAGCTACCGGAGCGTGAACGTCTGGTAATCGAACTCCGTTTTGGCTTAAATGATAAAGGCACTGTGCCCCCTAAGAGTCTTTCCGAGGTTGGGAACATATTGGGGCTATCGAAAGAACGTGTGCGCCAAATAGAAGAACGTGCTCTACTAAGACTTCGAAAAATGCCCAACATCTCATCTCTCTACGATTATCTCGATATATAATCCACCACAAGTGGAGTATATAATTTTAAAATTATGAAGGAGGAATTCAAATGATGTAATTAACCCATGCATACAGTCGCAACAGAATATTCCGGAATGTGGATGCCTTATTGTTTGATTGTGCCGGCAAAAATGCAAGTACTCGTTTTGTGCGGTCTGTGTGTTCAAACAAGTGAGGTGTTTTTTTGTACCTATTTTCCGATTTTGCATCGGTTCAAGCCTTACCCGATGTAGTGACTGTACCACAGTTATCCCAAGCGATCGGTCTTTCGCCGTCTCGCACATATGAAATACTGGACGAAGCACAGATTCCGTATTTGTCTCTTGTAAAGAGAAAAATAATTTTTAAGGAACACTTGCTGCAAGGCTTGTCCGGCAAAAGAGTTTTCACCGATGTTGCCAAGCTCGAAGTAATAAAGCCGCTTCCAGAAGCATTTTCACCAAAGCTTTTGATAACAGCCTTCAGGATATCTAACGGCTATGCGTACACGCTTGTGCGGACACCGGGTTTTCCTGCTGTTTTTGAAAGGAACAGGATTATTATCAGCAAGCAGGGCTTGATCCGGTGGATCAGAGAAAACGAAAAGTATATTAGAAAGGATTGATACCAAATGGCAAGATCAGCAAGTAATTACACAATTACAAAACGCGCAGACGGGAGATGGTACACGCGTGTTACTGTGGACGGCGAAGTTAGAACCATTTACGGTAAGACTCAGGCAGAAGTAAAAGCAAAACTGAAAGAAAAGCTCTGGGAAATCGAACAGGCACAAGCAGCACAGCTCACCAACTATATGCAGGCAGATAAGATCACAGTGAAACAGTGGGCCATGCAGTGTCTTGAGACCTATTCCAAAGTTTCTGTGAGAGGAACAACGTACTCTAGCTACCTGACAATCATTAACAACCATTTACCCGGTATCGAAGACCGAAAGCTCAACGAAGTAACAAATGCGATGGTGCAAGAGCACCTTCAAAAAATGGCCAAGAACACAGTAACCGGAGAAGGGCTTGGCGAAAAGAGTCTTCTTAACATTAAAAACTTCTTAAGCCTTATATTCAATCAGGCGATCAAGAACGGAATTTTACTACGAAACCCTGTGACCGGCGTGAAGGTTCCCAAAGCAGGCACAAAAGCAACAAGAGCTTTGACACTTTACGAGCAGAATATGCTGTTAACAGCAGCACGCGAGTATTCGAAGCCGATTATGTTTGCAGTAGTATTCGCACTATATACAGGATGTCGAAAAGGAGAAGTAATCGGGCTTCAGTGGAAGGATGTCGATTTCGACGAAAACATCATTCATATATCTCAGCAACTTACCAGGCATTACGACATTGACGAAACCGGTAGCACCAAAACAATTCTTGAGGTAACAAACACAAAAACCAAATTTTCCGTTCGAGATATATATATGTTTAAGAGTTTTGCCGAAGAGTTCAAAGCATATAAAGAGAAAATGATTGAGTGGAAGAAGCAAAACCGTTTCGTTCACTCTGAAGAGGATTTTGTGTTTGTTGGGGCAAAGAACAAAGCGATTGAACCAAGAGTGTTTTATAAGTATTATCAAGAGGTCATGGAGAATGCAGGAATTCAAGATTGCAATTTTCACACGCTCCGACATACGTTTGCAACTCGTTGTATAGAGAACGGCGCAGACATCCTGATGGTATCTCGTACACTCGGCCACTCCAACATTTCAACCACACTCAACAAATATTCTCACCTGTTGCCCAAACATCAAAAAGCGTGCATGGAAAAATTGGAAACTATTTATCATCCCGCAGAAACCTAAAAAAAGCCCTTACAACCTATCGAAGGATAGGAAGTGAGGGCTCTTTTATTAGCTTTTTTCTTACTAAAATCAGACACATCTTTTGACGCATTTTTAAAGTGAAAAAATGCGTCAGCCAAATTTTTGAAATTATTGATGTAAGTCGATTTTTAAGCGATATTTCAAAAATTTTTTCCATCATGCGTCAAACCATGCGTCAGGCAGATTTGTATTATTTTAAAAAGCACAAATTTCCGCTAATATGAATGCGATCACGTAAGAGGTTCAAGAGCACAGTTTCGACACGTTTTTTCGGGTGACGCATTTTTCGGAAAAATCATGCGTCAGTAAAATAAGGCACAAAAATTACAAAGCAAAGAAAAAACCTTGAAAACACTAGGTTTTCAAGGTTTTCCATGGCGCCTCTTTTAGGACTTGAACCTAAGACCCCCTGATTAACAGTCAGATGCTCTAACCGACTGAGCTAAAGAGGCATTTGAATTTTATTAGAGATTTCAAACTCCTTCCGCCTTAACTAACTCAAGCAAAAACTATTACTTGTGGTTAGAGCCAACTGTTAACAGTCAGATGCTCTAACCGACTGAGCTAAAGAGGCGTGTCAGCATCGACCTATCTTCCCGGGCCGCTTCCAGCCGAGTATTGTTGGCACAAACGAGCTTAACTTCCGTGTTCGGAATGGGAACGGGTGGACCCTCGCTGTTAAAGACACCGACTATGTACGACGTTTGCACGCCCTACAGTCTTTTTCATTGCTTTCGCAATTTTCGAAC
>JAFQHQ010000069.1 GCA_017397885.1 Clostridia bacterium
AAGGCGCATTTTACTTTCACTACTATGAAAGTTTTTATACATTGGCGTATATTGACAAAATGTGGGGCTTGTTACGCCATGAAGCATTTCCCCGAGGCATGAAACTTTAATTTTTGCTAATTTACTTTTCCGCAGTTGTAAGCGCCTGCAGATGATGGTTTATCTTTCTTAAAACGCAAAAAGGGGCTGTTGCAAAACCTAATGTTTCGCAGCAGCCTCTTTTTTTTGCAGCTTTTTTATAATTTTTTCCATCTTGGGAGTTTTGGGGAGTTCTGCTTCAAGCCCGTCAGGAGCAATCCAATAGTCAATTTTTCCTTTACCGGCAATCAAGGTAAAAAACTTGCGAATATTGTACCCCAAACAAACCAGCATACATTCACAACTGACGTTTTCCAATCCTTTTCTGCGTACTCTTTCGTAGTCCATATCTTGTTTGATTACCCCGAAAGCTCCTTCCACTTGAGATGAACGATTGATCCGCATTTCAATTCCTTTGGGAGATAGCAAATTATCTATGGCTTGATTTCTGAATACATAAAGATCGTAACACACCTCAAAAAATCTTTCTTGTCTGCTTTTATCTTTTGTCGCTTTCATACAATAAGGCTTAAACTTGCATCTCCGGCAATTTTCTATATGGTAGAATGCAGTTTCTCGACCTCTGGAATGTGTGTTGCCATTCTGACATTTGCTTGCAATTTTTCCATTCAGGCAAATTAAATTTTTGTTTTCATCAAAGTGATATAACTCCATCCATTCTCCACAAATCATCTTTTGCCATGTTTGAGGTTTGATATAAATCCCAATTCCTGCTGCTGCCATGTATCGGTAATTGTCTAATGAATAATAACCGCTGTCAGCACATAATCTCTTGGGATAGATGTTGTAATCAGCGTAATACTGATTAAGCAATGGAATAAAAGTTTTTGAATCCGTCCTATCTTGCGATACGAGAAAATCCAGTATAAAACCTTTGGCAACAATAATCTGCAGCGCATATGCGGCGTGCATATTGCTGCCCAGTCCAGAATAATAATCCGACTTCAGGCACATTGCAGTCGCATCCTTGTCTGTTTTATAATAGGAATTTCTGCCAGAACCACAAATTGCTTCTATTTCTTCGTATTCCAGAGTTTTTAGCAGCATTTTCTTCAAGGAGTGAAAATCTCGCACTATCTCCGATTGTCGATGTCCGGAACCACTAGCAATAACAATTCCAGTATCTGCTATTTTCTGTTCAAGTTGCGAAAGGTAGCTTGCTACTTCTTTGGATATAAATTCTTTCTTTCCTGAAGCCAGGGGGAAATATTTTGAAATGATTTTTTTCAGACCGTCATTGAGTCTGTCATGTCTTTGTCTCGGCTTCCAAACAAATTTGTATTTGTTAGCATTAGCTTCAAGTTTTGTGCCGTCAACAAAAACATCCGATATGTCGATATTGTACTTTTTGATGATAGATTTTACAATGCAAGAGAACACCTCTGGCTGTCGTGCAACAACTACGTTGTTGCAAAACCTCGAAATGGTGGAATATGATGGGATCTTTTGTTCCATCAAATACATGAATCTGGTGTCGAATTTCAAGCTGTCTTCAATGCGGCGTAAACTGCCGGAATGTTTGGCAAAAGCATAAAGTATTGCCGCAAATAAACGATACGGATTGTATGATGGACGTCCGCCTTTTTCGGAGTGTTTTCCTATCGCTTGTTCTATTATCTTGCCAACTCCGGAGTCTTCCAAAAGTTGGAGGTAATCGTCCAATTTTTGTTTTTCCTCAAACGGAATGTCTGAGCAAAGGAACAAATAGCCTTGAGAATTTGTAAAATAAGCCATGATTTTCTCCTATCATGACTTATTATACCTCCAACTTTCTGTTCAAACAATAGAAAAAGGCTGTTGCTCACCTTTTTTGAGGTTTTGCAACAGCCCCTAATGCCCGAAATATCGGGCAAAAAAACATGAAGCCTGGAAGGCTTCGCTTCATGCACCGAAGGTGCTTCATATATTTTGATGCTTGACGAGCAAAGCTCGCAAGCACAAAATGTGCTTCATACGGCAAAGCCGTGCTTCATAAAACGCCTTTTCAGATGAAGCATTGTTCCACTATCGTTTCACAATATGAAGCAGCTTCATTTCATTCCGCTATGAAGCATTCGCTCCGCTCATATTATGAGAAAATGAAAAATGAGAGTTGATGTAATCGGTTATGTCAATAGAAAAGAAAAACAAACTTGTTGATCTGTCAGGTTCGGCGTTCAACACTATTTGAATTTCTACAATGCCCAGAGAATACATTCCGCATAGCAATCAAACTTGAAGTTTATTTCGGTACTTGCAATTGGAGCAAATTAAGATTATATTAAAACAGAATCGTTTACACCGATATTTTAGAAAAAGTTGTCCATCCAAAGGGGCTAGGCGCATTATAACTTGAAAAGGGGATTTTTTATGTATCGTTTTGTTAAA
>JAFQHQ010000006.1 GCA_017397885.1 Clostridia bacterium
AAAAACTTCTTTGAACTATCCAAGTGCGAAAAAATATGGATTTTTGGTGCGGAAAGCGAAGTTGGGCTGACGCCCTACAAGCTTGACAATCCAAAAAGGCATGATTTTTCACACTTGCAGAGCGTGCTCAGTTCGAATCTCTGGCGGCTAAACAGATTATACCCTTAAACCGAACTCTATGTCAAGGTCTTATTCGTATCATTATGTTGCATTTGTATCATTGTTTGACTGTCAAAATAAAAACGCAGATTCAATCCTTGCGAATCTGCGTTTTGTGTTTGGGATTATTTAATAACTAAACTTTTAAAAAGCCTTTCTCATTGTATCTATAATTTTGTCGCACTGCTCTTTTGTCATATCACATTTAAGACAGAAAGATACTGTTTTAGAGAGAATATCCAAGGTTTTGGGGCACATATCTTTTGTATATTCAATCTGTGCATCCTTGTTAGCTTCCATTTTGAAAGGATCCATAAGAGGATTGAGAGCTCCTTTTTTCTCAAGGATTGGCTGCCAGTTAGAATATACGTGTCTGTCGGAATTAATAACGACAAATGCACCGAATTCCTTACATTTTTCTGCAAAATCCGATGCTTTTTCGCTCGAATCAAACTGAACGCAAACATTAATTGAACAATCGCCTTCAGGGTCATTTGAAGGAGCAAGCTTAATAACATCCTTAATGCCGTCGGTGATATATTTTTTGGTTTCACGAAGATTTGATAAAATTCCTTCAAGCTTGTCAAGCTGTGCATTTACCATTGCACCGCAAAGCTCGTTGGCACGAAATTCTGTTCCGCAAAAGCCCTCTGTGGTAAATTCTTCCATCTGATTCCCGAAAAATGCAACGGCACTGCTGTCGTGATAAATAAGTGAACGTTCAAAAACTTCACGACTATTTGTGAGCATTGCTCCACCTTCGCCCGAGGTTATAATTTTAAAATAATTAAAGCTGAATGCCCCCGCATCACCTATTGAGCCAAGTCTCTTTCCTTTGTAGCTTCCACCGTCTGCCTGACAGGCATCTTCAATGACATAGAGATTGTGTTTTTTTGCAATGGCGCAAATTTTGTCCATATCGCAGGGAAGACCGATAATGTGAACGGGAATGATAGCTTTTGTGTATTTTGTGATTTTTGCTTCAATGTCCTCGGGGGAAATTGTAAGCGTGTCGTCAATTTCAGCAATCACGGGCATTGCACCTGCCGCAACAACTGCCATTGCAGTTGCAATGTATGTATATCCGGGCACGATTACCTGGTCTCCGGGTCCTATGCCAAGAGCAACAAGAGCTGTTGTGAGAGCCGCCTGACCGCTTGTCATAAAAATTGAATATTTCGAGCCTGTGATGTTACACAGTTTTTCCTCAACATTGTAGCACTGACGACATCCATTATTAAGCTTAAATAAATCCTTTGATTCAATCGATTTTGTAACCTGTTCTATCTCTTCTTTTCCAACTCTGAACATAATATATTCCTCCTGATTTATTATGAATTCAATTCTTTTATGTGTTCAACTGTTTGTGTAAGTATGTGCCAATCGCTGTCATCTGCATAGCTTTGAGTGCTTTGATACCGGAAAACATCTCTCTCATACCCTGCTCTCACAGTGGCTTCCTGAGTCAAGAAATAACCATGTGTTCCATTGGTATTGGACAAACTGAGAACTGCCGCATTTTTAAATTCTTTGGCTATTCTGAGGCCTATTTCCGAAAAAGGCTCATAGGGGAAGGATGCAAAAACAACATTTCCTATTTTGATGATTGTTTGACGGAAAGTAAAATGTTCCTTTTCTTTGTATCCGTTTTTATATGCTTCAATAACGTTTTGGGCATAGTTACAAAACATTCCCATTGTGTTTTCTGTTCCGTCCTTGAACTTTTCATATATAGCTTCAGCTTCTTCAAGCGGAATAAGTTTTTTCAAAGGTATGTTGATATCCTTGGAGCTTACCTTAAGGTTTACATCATGGAAATCAAAAATCGAATTGTAAATTTTCATTGCATCACAAGCGGCAACATGACCCACTTCGGCAACATCATTATAGGTTTTAACCGGCACTGCGGCACCGGGAATGTCCGATTCAATAACACGGTTAAGTGCACCCACGGTGGTACCTCTGGAAGTTCTTGGACCAATGTCGCCTTCGGGACCGTTGAAAAATGCAGTCATTCCCTTGCTGACAAATTCAAGGCGGTCGGTCATATATCCCGACCAGTCGCGGGTGATCTCGGGATTTCTGCCTGCGCTTGTTTCGTGACAGGCATAATGAATCATATTTGCATATGAGTCTCCGTTGGAATCGTTAAAGGCAAGAATTGTCATTTTCGGGTCCATAACTCCCCAGGGATTCTGCCCAAGACCCACATGGTTATCATACATCATACTTCTTCTGTTTACAGCGGCATAACATTCGCCTCTTCCAACTGCCATTGTGACTTCTCTCGCATTATCAATGGCATTTTTTACGGCACTCAAAATTTTGGGTATAAATATTTTGTCGCAATACTCACGGTCAATTTCTCCCCAACCGGCATTCTTGCTTGTACATGGGCCGGAGTGGGTGTGAGTTGCACTGAGCATACACGCATCCTTTGAAACAGCAAATTTTTCTTCAATCAGATTTCTGATTTCAAGATCAATTTCATCGTGAATAAGGCAAACATCTGCAGTAATCATAAGAGCTTTGACGTCCCCTTGAGAAAAATAAAACGCAGTTGCCCTGAGGTCGTCGTTTACGGTTTCGGATCTGTCATCGGGAGCATAACCGTAAAGCCTGCCTCCGACTTCAGGGGTAATGATTTCTCTTGCAACTCCGAGTCTTAACTTACTCATAATATATCCCCCAACATTCTCTTTGAATTTTTATAACTTATTTCAATGCTTTCAAGCTCATTGCGTTGACAAATGTCTTGCTCTACGGTGTAATATTGAACTTTTGACTCTTTTGCGGTTTTTAATATTTCCTCGAACCACAAATTTCCTTCACCAACCTCGGCATACATATGCCCTTCTTTGGTTTTTATCATATCTTTGAGGTGTATGATTTTGGCTCTGCCCTTTGTCTGTTCAATAAAACGGCGGACATCATAACCTCCGTGCTGTATCCAGTATGTATCGGGCATGAAATCCACATCCTCGGAAAAGTTTTCGAGCATAAGCTCCATAACAGTCTGTCCGGATGAGGTTTTAATAAATTCCGCACTGTGATTGTGATAGGAAAAAGTAAAGCCTGCATCTCTTGCCTTTTTTGCAAATGAGTTAACTCTGTTTATGTATGCAAGTGCAGCTTCATATCCCGACACCGAAGAGCTTACTCCCAAATCTTTCATGCCATACTTTTTGGCAATATCAAAAACTTCGTCAAAATTGTTTTCCAGAGTGTCAATGTCCGAAAGGTATCCGACAATGGGAAGCTCATATTTTTCGCAAATCGGGGCAGTTTTCTTAACCAATTCCAAAGATGCGCAAAGCTGAACGAACCCGTAGCCTATATCTTTTACTTTTTTTATTGTTTTGTCTATATCGTCATCGGTTTTTAACAAATCAATAACAGTGTATATCTGAAGTCCTAAATTTATCATAACATCATTCCTTTCTGCTATGATTGTACATCATAGTGCTTCAAATTAAAAGGGCATATTTTCCGAAAAAATTCGCAAAAATTTACAAATGTCTTGAAATGTTTTTGAAACTGTGTTATGCTTAATCCGAAGTTTTGACAGAAAGGGTATGCTAAATGGATTACCAAAAATTACTCACGGGCAGAGAGCCGTATTTTGTAAACTTCTCAAGATTTGGCAAATATCATCTTCACCGTCATCATGAAATTGAGCTCAGCTATTGTGTCAAAGATTCTTATGTTGTTTTTACAAACGACAAAAAAGTAACACTATGTAAGGGAGACCTTTTAATTGTACCTCCTATGTGTCCCCATGCTATTTTGGACTCCGACAAGACTACGGAAATGCTCACTCTGGAATTTGGAAGAGAATTTTTGGGAGAATACTATGAACAAATTTTAAAATTCGGTTTTAAAGAGGAGTTATATCATCTTGAAAATATCGAAGACAATATCCTAAAAAAGCTCAGAGACATTCTTGAGGATATTGCAGTTATGAGGCAAAACCGCGACGATTATCCCGAAATGTTTGTGAAGGGTAATCTCTATCTTGTGTGCGGAATTGTTTGCAAGTATCTTTTGAAGCATAACGAAAATGCTCTTGAAAAAATGCAGTCGGATATTTCAAAAATAGATTCTGTTCTTGATTATTTGTATAATAATTTTGATAAGCCACTTACGGTAAAGGAAATAAGTATTCATTTTGGATACAGCGAAAGCAATTTTTGCAAAATCTTTAAAAATCTTACCGGCACAACCTTTCATTCCATATTAAATCAACATCGCACAGATGTTGCTTGTGAATATCTTTCCGGGAGCAATTTATCTATTGAAGAAATTGCACTCAAAACCGGATTTGCAGATGCAAAAAGCTTTTGTCGGGTGTTTAAAAAAATTAAAAATCAGACCCCCGGTAATTACCGCAAAGCCACAAAAACAACTCAAATTTAAAACGCAGATTCACCAAATGATTTTCATCAGACGGGTGAATCTGCGTTTTTTAATTATATTGACCTATAAACTTCGCGCTCCACACGTAGGCGGTGCGGTAAAGCCACTTTATTTGCGGTTTATTTTACAAGTCTGCCAAAGCCTTTTCTTGCGCTTTCGCCGTTTAAAACTTTATCAATTTCTTCCTGACCGCCGTCTTTAATAATACGGGCAATTTCGGCAAACACTTCATCTATGGCAACTGCGCATTTTTCAATGATTTCGGGAGTGTGTGCCAGTGTGGGATAAAATCCGGTTGATGCTAAAATGCCCTTTTCAAGCATCAGCACCGTATACAGAGTGTTTAAGTTTTTGTAGTCTTCAAATTCAAGATGTGCAAGACAAGGCACGCCATAGGTATGGAGCTTTATGCCATGTTTTTTACCAAGCTCTTCCCACTTGTCCATAAGAAGTCTTCCCATTTTCATAACGTGTTCCCAAACCTTGGTTTCTTCCATCTTTTTAAGAGTGGCAAGAGCCGCAACGGGTCCTACGCTTTCGGTCCAGTAGGTGCTTGAAATAAACGCACGCTCTGCCCCCTCCATTGCCTCGGCTGTGCCAATGACCGCCGCAATGGGATGACCGTTTCCGAGAGCTTTTGCGAAAATTGCCATGTCGGGAGTTACACCAAGTACAAGGTGCGAGCCGCCAAAGCAATATCTCCAGCCGATTGTGATTTCGTCAAAAATCAAAAGTCCGCCGGCTCTATGAATTCCGTCACGAACATAGTGCAAAAATTCAACCTTGTCGGCATCACTTCTCATGGGCTCCATAATAACGCAAGCAAGTCTGTCGCCGTATCTTTCGATTATCTTATCAAAGGTTTCGGTGTCGCCATATTCAAAGGCTAGAGTTGTATTTGTCAAAGCCTTCGGCACACCGAGAGGATTGAACCCGTCAAATTCAAGACCCTCATCATCGGTGAGGCTTCCTGCAAGATACCAGTCACTCCAGCCGTGATAACCGCAAATCGCAACAATGTCTCTACCCGTGGTTGCCCTTGCAATACGAACCGCAACTGCGGCAATTTCACCGCCGGTGCGGGCATAACGAACCTTGGATGCCCATGGGTGTATTTCACACAGACGATCCGCAAGTTCAACCTCTTCGGGAGCATTGAGAGTGGTCATACTGCCGTTTTTAACTCTTTCTATCACCGCTTCACTAACATCATCATCGGCAAAACCGAGAAGTGTCGAGCCGATGCCCGTTATTGTGAGATCATAGTAGTGTTTATCGTCAAGATCCCAAACCTCGCATCCCTTTGCTTTTGAAAAATATGTAGGCCATTTGCCCGGGGCAAAAATTGAGGGATGCTTGCTTAAAAGCTGTGTACCAAAAGGTATTACCTCAGTGGCATGTTTGTATAAATCCAGTGATTTTGACATAATGTATCCTCCGTTCAAATAAAAATGTTGCATTTGTTTTTTATTTATAATATAATAAAATCAATCCAAGGTAAACAAAAATCAAAGACTATTTTTAATGCATTAAAGGAAGATTTCATAGTTTTTAAAAAGAGGCAGAAAATGAAAGAAACAATGATAACAATAACAATTGGAAATATGAAAATCAAAATCGAAAACACAGGCTTTGCTCCAAAGGAATCGAGCATGTACACCCCTGCTCACAGTCATGCAAATTTTGAGTTTCACATGGTTTTTAAGGGTAGTTCTGTTATGGACATTGAAGAGCAAAAACTATGTGTAAATCAAAATGAATTTGTGCTTGTTTTCCCCGAAACCTTCCATTGCACAAGCTCTCAGAGCCCGGACGCACAGATTTTGTGTTTCGGTTTTTCGGTGGAAAAACTTTCAAAAATACAATCGTCCGATTTTTACGAAAAACTTATTTCACACACATCGCAAAAAAATGAGTTTATTCTTCACGGGCATAATACCTTGGTTGCAGATTATCTCAAAAAAATCCACTCCCACCAAAGTCTCAAAACTGCTTTTTCATCTGATGCCACAAAGGCGTTGTTTGTTTTGCTTTTTACCGAATTGTTTCTTCCTGTTTTCGAAAAAAACAATTCAAATGATAACGAACCTCAAGAAAGCTCTAATAGCTATTTGCAAACTGTCATGATTGAAAATTACTTTAATGACCGTTACATGGAAAACATCACGCTTTCAAAGCTATCATCACTTTTGTATTTGAGTGAAAAACAAACAAATCGCCTTATAAAGAAAATCTTTGGAATGGATTTCAGGGAATGTCTTTCAAAAATCCGCATGAAAAGCGCAAAAAAGCTTCTGCGCGAAACCGAAAAAGATGTAAAGGTCATTGCAGAAGCTGTGGGATATGAGTCATACAACGGGTTTTATCTGGGATTTAAATCAAAATTTAACATGACCCCGCTTGAATATCGAAGAAGCTGTAATGCAAAAAGCGATAAATCATAACTGTATAACAAACAAGAAAGCGACTTCGCCGCGCCGCCTGTGGCGGGAATACGAAGCCGCTTTTCTTATGCCATGATTACATTTTAATCATAGCTTTTTAATTAAAATATGGATGAAGACCATCACTATTACCTTAAAACTGCCGTCATCCGTATCTGAGATACGGAATCCATGTCTGAACTTCTATCTTCTTAATTGCTTTTGAACAGTATATTTTACACTTAAAACTTATGCCTCTGCACCATCACTTGAACCGGCGTTTGAATCAAGACTTGAATCAGCATTTGATTCTACTGCATTTTCAGCACTTGATGCAGATACATCGTCACTTTTTACATCTGCATCATCTTTGTTTTTACATATTCTTTATGTATTATATATAATTTGTAGGAATCCGAAATGAATTAAATAATCTATTTATATAAAAATCAACAAACACCGTTCTCTTTTTTGTCAAAATGCAGTAAAATAGCTATAAAATATAATATTATAGTTGACTTTATCGCTTTACTATGCTAAAATGCTAAAGTAAACAGATGATTTATATCGGAGGCAATGCAGATGAACATAGAAACAAAGCTTTTGAAAGGCGACGAAAAAGTCATATTTGAGCTTCGCTCCCTTTATGAAAAATATGGCTATTCACAATATAAAATGAGCAAATTTGAAGAATATGATTTGTATGTGAGAAACAAGGATTTTCTTGTTTCCGACAACATTATCACCTTCACCGATACAAACGGAAAGCTCATGGCACTAAAGCCCGACGTTACCCTTTCCATCATTAAAAACTCTAAAGACATTCCCGAAATCACCCAAAAGGTATATTATGACGAGAATGTTTACCGTATTTCCAAAAACACCGATTCATTCAAAGAAATTCTTCAGGTTGGTCTTGAATGCGTGGGCAACGTGGACGACTGGTGCATCTATGAAGTTCTTACCCTGGCGGCTGAAAGTCTTTCGGTAATATCTGACGATTATGTGCTTGATGTTTCACACATGGGTATCATAAAAGATTTGGTTCAAAAGCTCGACCTTTCAATTGACGGCGAAAAAGAAATTTTAAAGGCTCTCGGCGAGAAAAATACTCATCAGATTAAGGCTATTTGCGAAGAAAACGATTGCAGTAACGACTTAAGCGCCAAAATCTGCGAGCTTGCAAATCTTTACGAAAAAGCAAATGAGGTTATGCCACGCATAAAAGAGCTTGCTTCGGACTTTGCCCCCGATTCAATTGCACAGCTTGAAAAACTCACCTCTGTTCTTTCGGATTCGGGATATGGCGACAGAATTCACATCGATTTTTCCGTTGTCAACGATATGGGCTATTACAACGGTATTGTTTTTACCGGCTTTGTAAACGGAGTACCGGAAGGAGTGCTTTCGGGCGGTCAGTATGACAAGCTCCTCAAAAAAATGAACCGCAAATCAAAGGCAATCGGCTTTGCAGTGTATCCCGACACACTTGAAAGACTTATGACCGAAAATTTTGAATATGACATAGACACGGTTATTCTCTATTCGGAAAACACCGATTTGAAAACCCTTTCCGATGCGGTGAAAATGATGACATCAAGCGGAAAAAGCGTTACCGCACAAAGAGAAGTACCTGCAAAGCTTCGCTACAGACAGCTTCTTAAAATGAACGACAAGGGGGTTGAAATCATTGAAAACAATGCTTAATGTTGCCCTTCCCAAGGGAAGACTTGGCGAAAAGGTTTATGATATGTTTGAAAAAGCCGGATTTGAGTGTCCGTCCATAAAAGAAACCAACAGAAAGCTTATTTTCGAAAACCCCGAAAAAGGCGTAAGATATTTTTGGGTAAAGCCCTCGGATGTTGCAATTTATGTTGAAAGAGGTGCCGCCGACATCGGCGTTGCGGGAAAAGATATTTTGCTTGAATATGAACCCGACATTTATGAGCTCCTTGACCTTGGTTTTGGAAAATGCCGTATGGCCGTTGCCGCACCAAATGATTTCAGAGACAATCCCCAGCAAACCCTTCGTGTTGCAACCAAATTTTCCAACATTGCCAAAAACTATTATGCATCTCTCGGACGAGATATTGACATAATCCACCTTAACGGCTCAATTGAGATTGCACCGATTCTCGGTCTTTCGGATGTTATTGTGGATATTGTTGAAACAGGAACAACCCTTAAGGAAAACAATCTTTCGGTTTTTGAAACAATTGTTCCCATCAGTGCAAGATTTATTGCAAACAAGGCAAGCTTTAAATTTAAGAACGAACAAATCACAAAAATCGCTCAAAGTCTTGAGCAACAAATAGAGAATATATGAAGTGATTGAAGGGAGTTTTTATGTTTGATATCCCTCCACCGCTGACGCGGTCCCCCTCCCTTTAGGCCAATGTCGTCAACTTAAGGGAAAACTACGTTAATGTCATCCTGAGCGGAGTGTCAACGTAGTCGAAGGATCTCATTTTTAGATGTTTCGACTTCGCCTACAGCTTCGCTCAACATGACAAAAGAGTGATATTGCGCGTTAAATTGACGACATTGCCCTTTAGGCAAGGGCGGCTTTCGCTACATTTCGGATTCATCAAATCATATAAAGGAATGAAAACACAATGATAAAGATATTAAAATACGGAGAGGTTGCAAACGAAGATATTTTTGCAAGAGTAACTCCCGAAATAAATGTTGAAGAAATTGTAACGGACATTATATACAATGTCCGCAAAAACGGAGATAAAGCTCTTTTGGAATATACCGAAAAATTTGACAAGGCAAAGCTTTCAAATCTTAAGGTGACAAAAGAAGAAATTGACGAGGCTCTCGAAAAAGTTGATCCCGAATTTATCCGCATTCTCAAAAGAGCGGCGGCAAACATCCGCAAATTCCACGAAAAGCAGGTAAGAAACAGCTTTATCATAAACGACGAAAACGGCATTGTAACAGGTCAGAAGGTTATCCCCGTTGACCGTGCAGGCCTCTATGTTCCCGGCGGCACTGCCGCATATCCATCAACTGTACTTATGGATTCAATCCCTGCAAAAATTGCAGGATGCAAAGAGGTTGTTATGGTAACTCCTCCTATGGCAGACGGAAAGGTTAACCCTGTTATTCTTGCCGCTGCATCCATTGCAGGAGTTGACACAATCATCAAAGTAGGCGGTGCTCAGGCAATTGCCGCTCTTGCATACGGTACGGAAACTGTTCCAAAGGTTGACAAAATTGTCGGACCGGGAAATGCATTTGTTGCAGAAGCTAAAAAACAGGTGTTCGGTACCGTGTCAATCGATATGATTGCAGGCCCCAGCGAAATCCTCATTGTGGCAGATTCCACATGCAATCCAAAGCATCTTGCCGCAGACCTTCTTTCTCAGGCAGAACACGACAAGCTTGCAAGTGCAGTTCTTGTGACCGACTCTGCCCAGCTTGCAAAAAAGGTGCAGTCGGAGCTTGAAGTTCAGATTCCACAGCTTGAAAGAGCCGAAATTGCAAGAGCATCAATAGACAACAACGGTAAAATTATTGTTGCAGATTCTCTCGATGCGGCAATTGAAATTTCAAACGAAATTGCACCCGAACATCTTGAGCTTTGTGTGGACAATCCCTTTGACTACCTTGACTCCATCCGTCATGCAGGCTCAATCTTTATGGGAAAAAACTGCCCCGAAGCACTCGGCGACTATATGGCAGGTCCAAACCACACCCTCCCGACAAGCGGAACAGCAAAGTTTTCTTCTCCCCTTTCCGTCGACGATTTTGTTAAGAAAACACAATACACCTATTACACCAAAGATGCCCTTGAAAGACTTGCAAAAGACGTTGAATATTTTGCAACAAAAGAAGGACTTACCGCTCACGCAAAAAGTGCAGTAATCAGACTGGAGAAATAAAATGAGCAGATTTTTTTCTGAAAAACACAAAAGTCTTGTGCCCTATGTTCCCGGTGAACAGCCAAAGGACACACAGTATATAAAACTAAACACAAACGAATCACCCTATCCCCCATCTCCAAAGGCAATAGAAGAGGCGGAGAAAGCGGCAAAAAGACTGATGCTTTATTCCGATCCGGAATGTACACCGCTGCATGAGGCTCTTGCAAAACTGCTCGGAGCGGAAAAGGATGAGGTTCTTGCAACAAACGGCTCGGATGAAATTTTGAATTTTGCTTTTATGGCATTTTGTGACGAAAACCATCCGGCAGCATTCCCCGATATTACCTACGGATTCTACCCCGTGTTTGCTGAAATAAATCACATTCCATACACCGAGATTCCCCTCCGTGACGATTTTACGATTAATGTTGATGATTATGTGGGAATAGGCAAAAATATTTTCATTGCAAACCCCAATGCACCAACGGGAATTGCCCTTCCTCTTTCGGACATCGAAAGAATTGTGGCATCAAACCCCGATAATGTTGTGGTGATTGACGAAGCATATGTTGACTTTGGCACAGAAAGTGCTGTTGGTCTTACAAAAAAATACGACAATCTCCTCGTTACTCAGACATTTTCAAAATCACGCTCCATGGCAGGTGCAAGGCTGGGATTCGGTGTGGGATGCAAAGAGCTTATCCGGGATTTGAATACCATAAAATATTCCACAAATCCCTATAACGTTAATTCAATGACAATGGCATCGGGCGTTGGATGCCTAAACGATGAGGACTACACAAAAGCAAACTGTCAAAGCATAATAAAAGCAAGAGAGTACGCAGTGACCGAACTAAAAAAACTGGGCTTTGAGATGACAGATTCAAAAGCCAACTTCATTTTTGCACGTCATGGTAGACTTTCGGGCGAAGACATATATACACTGCTTCGCAAAAAAGGTATTCTTGTGAGACATTTTACAAAAGATAAAATCTCCGAATACAACCGAATTACAATCGGCACCATGGAACAGATGGAAACTCTTGTGAAGACACTTGCTGAAATTTTGGAGGAAAATTAAATGAGAACAGCTACAATAAACAGAAACACTGCCGAAACAAAAATATCTCTTACATTGAACCTCGACGGAAACGGCAAATCAGACATAAGCACAAAATGCGGATTTTTGGATCATATGCTCACCCTTTTTGCATCACATTCGGGCTTTGACCTTGATGCAGCGTGTGACGGAGATATACACGTTGATTTTCATCACACAGCAGAAGATGTGGCAATTTGCCTCGGAAAAGCTTTTTCGGAAGCTCTTGGTGACAAAAAAGGCATTAACCGCTACGGCAACATGATTCTTCCCATGGACGAAGCTCTCATTCTTTGTGCAATTGATTTTTCGGGAAGAAGCTATTTCGGTTATGATGTTGAAATCCCCACTCCGAAGGTTGGTGACTTTGACACAGAGCTTTGTGCCGAATTCTGGCTGGGATTTGTGAGAGAGGCAAATGCCACCCTCCACTTCAAACAGCTTGCGGGTTCAAACTCGCACCACATTATTGAGGGCATATTCAAAGCGGCGGCAAGAGCTATGAAAGAGGCTTGTGCCATCGACGAAAAAAATGCCGAAAAAATTCCCTCTACAAAAGGAGTACTCTGATGATAGCAATAATTGACTATGGTGTCGGGAATCTTTTTTCCCTCAAAAGCTCATTTGCGGCAATCGGTATTGAAGCGGTTGTTACAAATGACAAGGATGTAATTGAAAAAGCCGACAAGATAATTCTCCCCGGCGTGGGAGCGTTTGAGGACGCAATAAAAAAACTTAAAGACTCGGGCATGGCTGATGTTGTAATTTCCGAGGCAAAAAAAGGTAAGCCAATGATGGGTATCTGCCTTGGCATGCAGCTTCTCTTCGACAAAAGCTATGAATACGGTGAATTTGAAGGTCTCGGTCTTATAAAAGGAGAAATCCGCCCCATTTCCGATGTTATTGACAAAAACCTCAAAATCCCCCATATCGGTTGGAATGCACTTTCCTTTAAGGGCGAAAAGAGTCCGATTTTCAAGTATCTCAAAGAGGGCGACCATGTGTATTTTGTTCACTCCTTCTACGGTGCAAACTGCGACGAATCCACCATTGCAACAACCGAATATTCAGCAGAGCTTACTGCGGCTGTTGAAAAGGATAACGTGTACGGTTGCCAGTTCCATCCCGAAAAAAGCGGCGATGTGGGACTTTCCATTTTGAAGGCATTCTGTGAACTTTGATTAAAGGAGATTTTTTAAATTGATTATTTTTCCTGCTATAGATTTATATGACAAAAAGGCTGTTCGTCTTTTCAAAGGCAACTATGACGAAATGACAGTATACAGCGAAAATCCGCCCGAAATTGCAAAGGATTTTGCCGCATCGGGTGCCACTCACATTCACATTGTTGACCTTGAGGGTGCAAAAAACGGAGACACTCCAAACCTTGAGGTTGTGAAGGCAATTAAAAAAGCTTCGGGACTTTTTTGCGAAATCGGCGGCGGCATAAGAGATATGAAAACCGTTGACAAATACATAGAATCGGGAATCGACAGAGTGATTCTCGGCACTGCCGCAGTTAAAGACGAAAAGTTTTTAACCGAAGCAGTTTCAAAGTACGGCGAAAAAATTGCTGTTGGTGCCGACATAAAAGACGGATATGTGGCAATTAAGGGCTGGATTGAAAAATCCGAATACGAATGCTTTGAGTTTTGTGAAAAAATGCAGACTATCGGTGTTAAAACCCTCATTTGCACCGACATTTCAAAAGACGGTGCAATGATGGGCACAAACCACGAGCTCTACAAAACTCTTAGCGAAAAATTTAAAATGCAGATTGTTGCATCGGGCGGAGTTTCGAGCATTGAAGATGTCAAAAAGCTTGCAAATCTTGACATTTACGGTGCCATTATCGGCAAAGCCTACTACACCGGTGCAATTAACCTTAAAGAAGCAATCGAGGTGGCAAAATGATTACAAAGAGAATTATTCCCTGTCTGGATGTGAGAGACGGCAGAGTTGTTAAGGGAGTGAATTTTGAAGGTCTAAGCGACGTTTCATCTCCCGTTGAGCTTGCTGACTTTTATTCCAAATGCGGTGCAGACGAACTTGTTTTTTATGATATAACCGCATCAGCCGAGGGCAGAGCACTTTTTACGGATATTCTCACCGAAACTGCAAAAAGAGTGTTTATTCCCCTTACCGTTGGCGGCGGAATCAATACCGTTGCCGATTTTGACAGAGTGCTCAAATGCGGTGCAGACAAAGTGAGCGTTAATTCGGGAGCAATAAGAAATCCCGATCTCATATATGAAGCGGCAAAGAAATACGGAGACCAGTGTGTTGTTATTTCTGCCGATGTTAAAAGAGTTTACGGTGTATTCAGAGTGTTTGCCAAGGGCGGCAGAGAAAACACCGGCATGGAAGCCATTGAATGGATAAAAAGATGTGTAAATAGCGGTGCCGGCGAGGTTGTTTTAAACTCCATCGACACCGACGGTGTTAAGGGCGGATTTGACCTTGAAATGCTTGATGCCGTGTGCGAAGCGGTGAATGTTCCGGTCATTGCCTCCGGCGGTGCAGGATGCATTGACGACTTTACAAAGCTTTTTAAAACCCTGCCCAAGGTTGATGCAGGTCTTGCGGCTTCAATTTTCCACTTTGGCGAAGTGTCAATTTCTGATTTGAAAAAGGAACTTAAAAATCAGGGTATTCCCGTAAGATTATAAATTGGGGTTTCTCGGGGTGTTCGCAAACGAGGCTGAAGCGAAAGCCGCCCCTGCCTAAGGGGAGGTGGATTTGCCGTTAGGCAAAGACGGAGGGGTACGAAACGCAGAAGTATCAACGCTTTCAGCAATACCCCTCAGTCAGTTTCGCTACGCT
>JAFQHQ010000070.1 GCA_017397885.1 Clostridia bacterium
AATTAGCGAGCACGCATCTGGTTGATGCGGTGCGGAGCGGTTCGTGTGGGACATCAAATTTTCGAAATTCGCTTACGAAAGTTCGTATGTGTTTTCGGGAAATGCCCCGTGGTCGATTTTCATTATTATTTTTCAAACAGCTCGACAAACTCCAATTTGAAATTATTTACCAAACGCATCCACGGCTTTTCTTATGGAAAACTCGTTTTCTTCCAAAAGCTTTTCGGAAGTTTCGCCATCCACGCTGCAAATATCGGACACAATACCGATCATTCTTGCACGGAGTTTGACGTTTGTGGGTTTTAAGTTTATCATAAAGTTTTCATAAACCTTTCCGGTTTTTATCATGGCACAGGTGGTCAGCATGTTCAAGACCATTTTCTGTGCATTTCCGGCTTTCATTCGTGTGGAGCCGGTTACAACCTCCGCACCGGTGTCGGTGAAGATGTGTACATCGGAAATTTTTCCTATGCGGCAATCCTCATTGCTGGAAAGGGAAAGAAGTGTTGCACCGCATTTTTTTGCCGCTTCCATGGCAGACACAACGTAGCTTGCATTGCCCGAAGCGGAAATTCCCATTACAACATCCTTTGCTGTGATGTTTTTGGCAAGGATATCTGCTTCGCCCTGTGCAGCCTGGTCTTCAACATTTTCCTGAGCACGTACAATTGCCTTTTCTCCTCCTGCAATAACGGCTTCTACCATGCCATATTCAACACCGTAGGTTGGCGGGCACTCTGCCGCATCGCTCACTGCAAGTCTGCCCGATGTTCCTGCACCAACATAAATGAGTCTGCCTCCCTTTTCAAAAGCATCGGTCACAATGTCAATGGCTTTGGCAATTGCTTCGGAAGCGTTTTCTACGGCTTTAACGGAATTATAGTTTTCTTCATTAATAATCTTTATCATTGATGCCGTGTCCATTTTGTCAATATGGGTTGTTTTGGGGTTTCTCATTTCGGTTTTTTGCATTTTAAACTCTCCTTATATTCTTCTTAAATAATCCGCTTTAAATTTTTCTTCAAATTCTTCTGTTGCACAAGATGACATTTTGCATTCTTTGAGACACATGAGACATGCACCGTAGATTTGGGGCATATCGGGAATAATGATTTTAACATCACCCGGAATACACTTGCCGATAACATCATGCAAAATGTCGGCATTGGCGGTGAGTCCACCCGAAATCACAACTGTTTTGGGGCAGTTTGTCACTTCAATTGCATGAACAATAATATTCGCCATCCATTCAATGCTTTCGCTAACAATTTTCTTTGCGGTTTCATCGCCTTTTCGATAGGCTTCAAAGGCTGTGCGTGCAAAGGATGCCACATAGTCTTTGTCTTTTGTGTAGATGTGACCCAAACGGTCGCCGATTTTTCCGCCGAGGGCTTTTTCAGCCATGTCACAAAGTAGGGTACGCTCTTTCATGGAGTCGTTGCACTCAAGGCAGTGCTTTAACACCGCTTTTCCAATGGCAAAGCCGCTTCCGAGCTCTTCAAAAAGATAGCCCCAGCCTGCAAAACGACGTGAGGTTTCGCCCTTATACACACAAACCGTAAAGCCTGTTCCCCAAATAACGCCCACACCGTCGGTGCATCCGCGGACACTTGAAATAACATTTGCCGAATCGGAGCACACCTTCACGGTCATTGCAGGGAATTTGGCTTTTATAAAAACTTCAATCAAACGGGCATTGTCTCCCACTCCGCTTCCGGCAATGCCTGCAAAAACTCCGCACACCGAAACTCCGTGTGAGAGCAATTCACCAATGCCGTCACAGATGACTTTGCAGCACTCATCCATGCCGATGACATTGGGATTGCTGCCCGAGGTTACAAGGCGGTGCAAAATTTCGCCGTCATGACGAAAAAGAACCATTTCGGTTTTTGTTCCGCCACCGTCTATGCCAATGAAATATTTGTTGTTATCATCGGGGCTTTCATTTTCAAAAAGCTTATCGCAGGTTATTTCCAAAGCGTTTGCAATGGCGCAAAGGTTTGAAATATCCGGGAAAGAAGTGCCTTTTTCCCATTTTGAAACACTTTGTGCAGACACATACAAAACCTTTGCAAGGTTGTTTTGGGAAATCCCTCGCATTTGTCTGTATTTTTTCAAATTTTTAGAAAAATTCTCTGCATTCATCATACGCATCACTCCAAATTCATTATAATACACATAGTGGGTGATGTCAAAAACTTTTTGGTTGATTTTTTGAGTTTTATCAACCGTAGGTTGATAAAACTAAAGTTTAACACAAGAACAATGTAGGGAACGGGCTTGCTCGTTCCGTTTTAGCTTTGTCGGCAGGAGCAAGCCCCTGCCCTACAATATTCCGATGTAAAAAAACCACTCACTACAAAAAGAGCAAACCCATGTGAGAATACATGAATTTGCTCTTTAGACATATTATATTCGGTTTGTTTCAATACCCGTAATCTCTGAAAGATTTTTACAAGACAGTCCTTTTAATAAACATCGGTATTACTTGCATAAGAGTCAAACACACATAATCACTTGATTATACAAACAAATTAATCAAGTTAACTCCTACCGCGTTCAATCCAACGAATATCCTCATAAAACCTGATAGTGTTAACATCTTCTGCCAATTGTTTGTTGCATTCCGCACTGATTCGTGAATAATAATTATTTGTATCAAGCTTTCCGCTGAGCAATTCCATACGTCCGTTAACAACATCAAAGGATTTGGAAATCTTATATAAACCGTTTTCCAAGGTGCTGCTCATATATCTGAATTCGTCTGTCAAAGAATAAATGGCATTGCTAATGTTATCGAGCTTGCGTTCAACAGAATCATGATGATTGTCTGTATCATATTTGTTCATTGCCTCTTTTAAGGTGTCACAAGAACCGCAACTCAAATACTCATGAAATGCACTTATTGCTTTCAACCCTTGATATTTGGGATGTATAATCCCTACAGAATAAAATTTTCCAATATTTTGCTTTGCTTCTTCAATTTTTTTCTTGACTTCTTGTTTTATAAACTCAAGCTGTGCTACTGTATTTTTGAGATTTTGTTTTGTAATTTCGTCATTTTGACGAGCAACCTCAATATCATGACATGCCCTATTATACTCTTCAAGCTTGATTGGGTATTCCTCCAATTGTCGTTGGTAATTTATATCCATATATGAATTTGTATTATTGACTTCTTTTGAAGCATAGGAAGCTTTTTTAATAGCCGATATTAGTTTTACAACCACAAAAACACCCAATGCCAGAAACGGAATTGAAATCAAAGGAACACGTGCAAAGCTCCCCATATCCGCGAAGCTTACTGCAACAATAACAGCCACAATAATCCACAAACAAACCTTTAAAGCATTACCGTTGTTTTTCTTCTTATGCTCCGGTGCCACAGGAAGCGATGGCTTATAAGGCATTGTGTAGTATCGTCCTGACACATTATTATACTCCGATTCCACCGATTTTATCTTTTCATTTATATCATTTACAATTGCCCGATAATAGCTGATACTCAGTTCTAATTTTTGGGCATCTCCGATATATTGAATAAGTTGTTCTTTTGTTAAGGTTTCTACGTTCATTTTTAATCTCCACTGATTTCCAATAATTATTTTATTTCCGAATCTCCGGAATTTCCAATAAATTAACAATATCTATGTTCAGATATTCTTAGGTTATGTACCCTAATTTGAGAAATAGTTCGTATTTGTATAATAATTTATATCAATCCAACTTTCTCAATTCATCTAAAGTGTAAACTTTATTGTACCTGAAACTCTTTTTCTGCAAATTCCAGAAATGCGGGTTCATTTTGTGTAACATACATTCCCACTTCATAGGATGTACTTCCATCTGCATTACACAAAATGCGAACAGAACAATCCTTATAAGAGTAATCAAGATAATGACCATATAAATTATCAACTTTTTTAGTTGTTTCTGAACCAACATATTTTTCAATATTCGCCTTATCTATTCGTTCATAACTTTCATAATATTCGTTCAAATCCGTAAATACTTTATCTATGCTTGTCTCAACTACACAACATCTGTCAATCCCGTCCATAAAGCCAAACATATATGTATTATTTTCTGCATCAGTTCCGCTGTACATAATAAAAGGTGAAATATTTGTTGTATAAAGCTCAAACTCTATCATACCAGCTTTGATTTCATCTTTACTTTTGTTTAAAAATTTTATATAATTATCCAAATTGTGCCCGCCCTCAACAATTTCTTTTGTTTTTATGGATACACAACCAAAATCATCATACCAGTCAACAGTATATCCAAGAGCCTCTGAAACAGCACGCAAGGGAAGCAGAATGACATTATCTTTGATAACCATATTGCTGTCTAACAGGATTTCAACAGTCTCACCATTTTTATTGTGTTGTATAACATTTTTATCAACTGTTAAGGTGATATTTTCTTTAGATGACACATTGATAATAAAGTTTTGATTATCCCATGAATAAGGCACATCATAATATTTTAACAACTCATCTGCCGGAACTAAAGTTCTGTTATTAACAATAACCGGTGCGACTGAATAAGACATATCTTCTCCATTTAAAAGTACAAATATATCACTATCAGCATAAACCATATTAGAATTTGCAATACAAGCTGTCAGCAAAGCTACCGATAAAATTTTTTTGATATTCATTTAAATCATCTTCCTTTTTTAATATGTTAAATCTCATTAAACTTTAAATTATTCCAACATTTGTTATATTCCAACCTATACCGGCAGAATAATTCATTTTTTACTCATGTTATTTATAAACTTTCATCATCAGTATCATCATCTTCATGCCGATTCTTTTTGCGACTTCTTACAATTTTTCTTATAATAAAAAACAATCCAATTGAGATACCTATACAAATCGGCAATAATTCAGACATAAATTCGATAAATGTGTCCTCGTCTGACGCATCATCACTCCAATCCGTATACAATTCTCCGTTGATTTCAGAACTTACCTCTTCGTCGTTTGCCTCCATTCCGGGAATCATTATATCCGAAGTCAATTCACGATACTCAATCGAACTGGTTTGGGGACCATACCCCCCCATGTCTCCCCATGCATAATTCATATCATGAACCCATTTCTCTGCATTTTCATATCCGTAAACAACAAAATCATATCCCCCCTGAGCATCATGTGCACCTATTTCGATAATATCATGTCTGGTCAACATATACACAGTTTCCAGAGAATCCATATCCCAGAAAAAATCAGCAGCAATCTTTGTAATGTGTTCAGGAACTACAAGCTCTTGTATCGGAGTTCCGGAAAACATTCCCGCTTCCAGCCTCGTAACATTTGGCGGAATCAAATCGGTTGCATTTGTTATGGCAGTATATGAAAACGCATTGCTTCCAATGTATTCAACAGAATCGGGCATGGTGATATCCTTTAACTTTGAACACCCCGAAAATGCATTATCACCAATATATCTTACACCATCGGGAATATTTATACTTTCTAAATTTATACAATTTAAAAATGCATAATTACTTATTGTCACCAACGATTCCGGAAGCTCTACGCTTTTCAGATTTTCCAGCATATCCCCACTGACATTTGTGGTGGAAGGTGTTCCGCCAAAAGCATCATTGCCTATACCGGTAATATTACCGTCAAATCTGACGGTGATAACCTCTTTGGGCTCCCAAATCTTACAACCAACAGGGAATCCGCTTCTCATAATATCTGTTTTTTCCACAGTTGTATGAAACATATCACCGCTTCCAAAAATCAGAAGATTTCCATTACTGTCAATTTCCCAATACATCGCCTCTCCGCACTGACCGGCATCAGCTATATCCTTAATGTCGGATTGTCTTTCCTTGTCCAAATAACGTTTCAGCAAAAATTCACTGCTGAGCTTGTCAGCAATAAATCCATATTTATCATTCGGCAAAGACATGGCTTTACGTGCATTATACCAAAACGCATCTTCTATTTCCAAAGTGTCAGCATAAAGATAGTTCAACGACTGAATAGTTCCGCAAATCTTGAAAAGCTTGCTCATGTAGTCATAATCTTCATTGGAGAATTTGCCATCTGAAATTCTTTTTTCACCCTCAGCTATAAAAAATTGCTGAAAATGACACATAATCTCACACATGTGAATTATATTCCCGGTTGATAAGACCTCCTGATGAATTCCACTGCTTTCGCTATAAAGGTTTTTAATATCAATAACCAAAGATACTGCAACCAAAAAACGACTTACAAGAGGACTATCCAATGCAATGGATGTGATGGCAGTTCCATTTTTTTCGATAATGCCCTTAATCTGTTCCATCAACCCATCACTGTATTCAACCATTGCCGCAGATATTTTGTCATGATATGCATAGTATACCTTGTCAAATGCCGCTTTAATTGCCACAGATTTTGCACTATCCGATTCATCATTTATATACTCATAGACACCTTTTTTGATAACATCAAGATACCCTGACATTTTTTCATAATCACGCTCAAATATTACAATTACTTTAACAACATTATTCAATATATTTATTGCATCAGACGGAGATTCAAGTTTGGACATACCAAGAGATATACAATCCCAAGCTTGTTGTGCAGTATTATCAAGCTTTTCGTAATTCCCTTTCATTATGGCGTTATCAGTCTCAAGAAACTTATCAATGCTTCCATCAAGTTGCAACGCCTTAGATATTTCATCAACCACATCCATTGATACCTCTCTGCTTTCATCTGTAGTTGACTCCGATAATTTTGAAAACAAATCATTAAACACATAGGCATACTGTTCCTCGGTATATACATCAACTCCGTATAACTCCATCCATTCTTTCCACAAAGTGTCAAAATCAAAATCATCAAATTTGTACTTCCTGTGATAATCATCCATATCTACAGACCCAATTAATGAATATATATTTGCATTATATTCTTCAAACGGAGCGTATACATAATTCGTTGAGCTTCTTTTTGACAAGGCACGAATATAATCTTCCATCATATCTTTTTCGGATTGAGCGGTTATTGTATCGGGATTGATAATATTAATGGCAGAAATAATCAAAACTATCGCCATAACAAAACTTAAAAGCCTTTTTTTCACTCTTTAAATCTCCTTTCCACTCATCCTTAGCGACCACCGCAAAAAGCGATAGGTCGTTAAGGATAGTATGTCTTTACATTAATCAATTCATCTTCTTTGTATAAACTTTCAACAAGCTTTAATATTATGTAGCGAATCCTTATCTGACTCTGTAGGTCTTGTAATCAAGCGGCATCCAATATTTTCTGGCACAATCTTCACACATAACATTTTCCTTGTCGCTTTTCATATCGTAATATGCTTTTGTTGTCTCCTTATCACAATCTGTACATGTGTACACCTTACCGTCTCCGCATGCGGAAAAACAAAAAACCATTATTACCAACAAAATAAATACTGCAATTCTTTTCATTTTTACCAACCTCTCATTCAATTATTTTAATATGATTGGCGTTTTTTAATATTATTTTTTATCTTCTGTTCGTCCCTCCCCTGTCAAAATTCATAAAAAAAAGCGCCAACCGGAGTCAGCGCCAAAAAACGCAAACTCCAATAGTCGCCAAACTAATTTTATGCATGATGGGTATTCCATACTCTCATAAACGGAATCTGCATTTTTATCAAATTCTTTAAAAAGAGTATGGGAAATAAAGGCATAATTTATTCAAGAATAAAATTCACCCATTAATAGCATATTAAATTAGTTTGGCATTTTAATAATATCACATTATTTATTAAAATTCAACAATATTCGACAAAACATAAATATTATTGTTAATAAATTGTAATCAATCAGTAAATAAATCTCATATCTATTAACAACCACAAAAAGAGCAAACCCGTGTAGTCACGAATTTGCTCTTTTAAAAGTTATTCTATAATCTGCAATCAAACATCAAGATTATCAACAATTTCTTTTCCGCCGGAATATCTTTTGATTGTACGGGTAAAGAGATAGTGATCATAATAGCGTTCATAATAAATTTCACGCTTGGACATTTCGGTTGTCATTTCTTTAAGGGTTTTAACAACGTTGTCCTGATCACCAACACAAAGATACTGTGTCATGGTTGTCATTTTGTCTGCAACGTAGGTGTGAAGGTCAAGAAGCTGCCATGCAATGGTGGAAGCTCTCTGTTCCTGCACAAGGTTTGCCTTGATTGTTGCAGAGAAATCCTTAACAAGCTGATTTGCTTTTTTAGCATTTTCAAGCATGTCGGGGTTGTAGTAGTTGCCCTTGGACTGATCCTTGGATTCAAGACCGTGGAAATAGGAATATCTCATAAGGTCACTGAGGGTTTCGAGATAGTTCACAACCTCTTTCCAGTTTTCGCCGAATGCGTGACTGAAGTAGTCTTCTTTGAGCTCATCAAATGAAACGGTGGAATCATAGAGAGTTTCACCGTACACATAGAACTGGAATCCTGTGGGGAAAAAGCTTCTCTGGGAACCGTCTTCGATTATACCCGAAAGTCCCTGACTCTTGAGGGCACAAATATCATCATAGAGAATTTTTGAGATAAACATGTTTGTGATATCCCAATACTGGAAGTCCATGAAGTGATATTCATAACAGAAGCAGTCGCCTGTCCACATTTTTTCTTTCCAATCGTGGAGATATGCAAGACATTCAGCCATGCCTCTGGGTTTTCTGATGTTGTTTCTTTCATAAGGCACCATCTGGCTCTTGTCGGGTTTTTCCGCATAAGTCTCGGTGTAGAGACGGGTGATGGGCGCATAAAGCATTGTGAAACGCTTGTTATTGTTGAGCTTTTCTTCAAGGGGTGCAAAGAAAGTGTCGAGATATGCAATAAACACAAGGTGAGTGTCAAGATTTCTCTTTGTAAGCTCATCATCAATGTCATTAAGAAGCATTACATACCAGTCGGAAGTAATCTTTTTCTGACATTCGGGGCATTCGCAGTGACCGTTGCTTTCGTCTGCAAGCCAGATGTGCAAAAAGTCAACATTGTTCTGCTTTTCGGCATAATCGGCAATGTAGTCTGCCATGATTTTTCTTGTTTTGGGATTGGACATACAAACGTTTGAAAGAAGCGGAGCGTTTTTACGAACCTTTCTTTCACCGTCAAGCATTGCAAGAAGTTCTTTAACTTCGGGCTTGATTTCGTTTGTTTCGTTCATAATCCAGCCTGCGGATGAATCGAGACCAAAGGGTTCTGCTGTCCAGCCGTGACCCATGTCGTGGAAGTGAAGTCCGCGTTTTTGGATTTCAACTTCGCACTGTCTCTTCCAGCGCATAATCATGTCACGGGAAATGGGTTCCTTGGGACGGGTAGCGCTGTTTGTGTGGTTATAGTATGAAGCATAATAACAATATGGATTGTCAAACTCGAGCATATATGTATTCATTCCGATTTTGGGAGTGAAGTCGATTGTTTCAATCATGTCGGTCTGATATTCTGCACCCTCATTACACTGACCGCGGTATCTGTGGTCGGCAAGCTTTCTGTAATCCACATCGGGCAGGGTTTCAACAGTGGGAATCCATTCACCGTCAATGCCGGGGAATAGCCATCTGCATCCGCAAAAACGCAGATATCTGTACACAGCAATGAGAGTTGCACCGGGGTTTGAACCGGCAATAATACCGCCGTTTTTGTCTGCTTTAACGTAGATGATGTCATCGAGGGTTATGTCTTCGGCATCGGAAGTGTCGAGACCAAAATCGGACATAAGACCGATTTTAAAACCGTCTTTTGCATCAGGGTTATAGCTTATGGGAATTTCGCCCGAACGCACAATCATCATACGAAGATATTTCTTAAGTTCTTCCGCAGCAAAATCAATTGTTGGGTTTGATGTAATTTTATAAATGTTATACATTGGTAAGACCTCCTTACATAATTTTACATTTAACCTGAACGAAGCTATCCGAACCGGCCTCGAAGCCTTGAAAATAGTGTTTTTCTTTGTTGTCAGCTTTTGCCATACCTCGTATTGTCAAAAGCTTCCGCCTTGAAAAGACACAAATTTTCAAGGCTTGGAGGTTCAATGAATTTTTGAATTAACAAAATTCGGATAGAATGAGGCAAAAGCGCAGGGAATATTGAACATATTTCCGAGCATTTTAACAAAATTATATCAGAATTTTGTAATTCAAAAACAGGTTCGGATAACTCCGTTCAGGTTAAGTACATTTTATCGGATTGTATATAAAAAGTCAATATAAATGTTTACGATTTTTATAAAAAGAAATAATCCTCAAATTGGAGTTTATCGGGCTGTTTGAAAAATAATAATGAAAATCAACCACGGGGCATTTCACGAAAACACATACGAACTTTCGTAAGCGAATTTCGAAAATTTGATGTCCCACACGAACCGCTCCGCACCGCATCAACCAGATGCGTGCTCGCTAATTTTGGCTATTTAAGGAAACTGATTTACGCCAAAATTTTCGGCGTGACATCAAATTTTCGAAACCGTTCGTATGACTGT
>JAFQHQ010000007.1 GCA_017397885.1 Clostridia bacterium
AAAACAATCCACCGGATTGTTTTTTTACGCTGCGCACCTTCTCAAGGTTCGAATCCTTTTCAACAAAAAAATCCAAATCGTCATTCAGACAATTTGGATTTTATCGGGATGACAGGATTCGAACCTGCGGCCCTCTGGTCCCAAACCAGATGCGCTACCAAGCTGCGCTACATCCCGTAATATTTACAACAGAGTTTATTATAGCAAAAAACGCATAAAAAGTCAATACTTTGGTTATATTATTTATATCCAAAATAATTTGAAAATTTTTTAAATTTTTTTCAAAAAAAGTGTTGACAAACATCTTTATCTATGATATAATATCATTCGTCGGTTGGACAAGTCAATAAAAATGGCCCCTTGGTCAAGCGGTTAAGACACCGCCCTTTCACGGCGATAACATGGGTTCGAATCCCGTAGGGGTCATAAAAAACACACTTTCATCGGAAGGTGTGTTTTTTTACGCCTATGGGGATGAGAAGCCATGGCACTACACAAAACCATAAAAAAGCAGAATGACAATAAAGACTCAAAAAAGAGAAAATCCCGGGTGCGCATGGGCGCCCTGAGCGAAGCGAGGAAGTACTCTTGGGGTGCTCGAATCCCGTAGGGGTCATAAAAAACTCTCTCATTTTCCAAATATTGTGGGTTGATATCTTTCGGGATATACGATAAGATATATCTCGAGGCAACCGGAAAAACGCAAAAATCGACAGCGTTTTTCTGCCAAAACAAAATAGGAGGAAACATTAATGAGTAAGTTTAAAAAACTTATATCAGCGTTGGCGGCGACAGCTGTCACTGCCACAATGTTTGCATCAGTATCTTTTGCAGCCATTCCGTCGGATGCTGTTGGAACGGAAATCGAAAAACAGGCTACCGTTCTCGGAGCACTCGAAATCATGGTTGGTGACGCAGGTACAGGCACCTTCAGACCCCAAGACCCCATTATTCGCTCAGAAGTTGCAAAAGTAGGTGTGGCTCTTCTGGGACTTTCGCAGGTTGCAGACTCATCATCCGATGTATCTTTTTATCCCGATGTGGACGCATCACACTGGGCAAACGGATTCATCAATGTTGCAACAGCACAAAAACTTGTTATTGGTGATGACACCGGTACTTTCAGACCGGATGATCAAATCAAATACAGCGAAGCAGTGGCAATCCTTGTGAGAGCTCTCGGGTATGAACCCCAAGCCAAAACAAAAGGCGGATATCCTGCCGGATATATTACAACAGCTTCAACAATCGGACTCACAAAAGGAGTTCCGGGAAGTGCCGAAAAACTGATTTCAAGAGGAGATGTAGCAAAGCTTGCCTATAACGCCCTTACAATTAACCTTATGGAACAAACCGGCTTTGGAACCAATGTGGATTATGACGTAACCGACAAAACTCTCCTTGAAGACAAACTCGATACAGCTCTTGTTTCAGGCAAGGTGGAAGCTGTGGGTTCGTCTTCTCTTGACGGTTCATCGGAGCTTGAAAAAGACGAAATTCAAATTGACGGTAAGGTGTATAACACAGGTTATGCCGATGTGAGAAACCTTCTCGGTTTTAGCGTGGATGCATATGTTTCACAAAAAAGCAACAGAAAAAACACCCTTATTGCCGCTGTTCCCTCTGACGGACAAAACACTGTTCTCTCTGTCGGGGCAGAAAATATTGACAAAATCGTAACCGGTTCATCTTCAATGACTCTTCACTATTTTGAAGATGCCGACAATCATAACAAATCCGCCAAAGCAACAATTCAGGCGGATGCCCATATCATTTACAACGGAAAATCTGCAGATACCGAAAAATTTGCACCCATAGAATCAGGTTCCATTGTGCTTCTTGATTCCGACAATGACAAAAAGTTTGATGTGGTTTTTGTGAACGAAACTCAAAACTATGTTATTGATGAGGTTTTCACAAATACAAACAAGATAACCGACAAATATAACCTCCCTGCTCTTGAACTTGACACAAAGGATGATTCCAAAACCGTTGTCATTGAAAAAGACAATGAATACGTTGGCGTTGATTCTCTTGAGGAATGGGATGTTGTAACCCTCACAAAAAGCGAAGACGAAGAACTCATTTATGCCACTGTTATACGCAACAGCTTTCAAGGAAAGGTTTCCGAAAAAGATTCCGGATATGTATACATTGACGGAAAAAAATACAAAACCGCGTCCAACTACACCGAAGGTCTTTCGCTCGGAGACGAGGGAACATTTTACCTTGATATTGAAGGTAAAATTGCCGCATTCAACCGCAAAAACTCAAAAAATGCAAATTACGCCTATCTTATAAAAGCTGCAATGCTTGGAGGAATGGATAAAACCCTAAACCTCAAAGTGTTCACAATGGATGGAAAAACAGAGCTTCTTTCAACAGCATCAAAATTAAGAGTTGACTCCTCATCGGGACTTACTCCCGAAGAAGCTCTTGCAAAAATCGGTTCCGGAGACAGACTTATCACCTTTGAAACAAACTCAAAAGGTGAAGTAAACAAAATTTACACCGCAAAAGCATCCGATACAATTGATGAAGATTCATTTGTAATGAATTTCGAAGAAAATGATGTTGTATACAGAGCATCTTCCTCAAAACTTATTTCTTCAAAAGCATCTGTTACCGTTGGTGCAGATACTGTGATTTTTGATATTCCCGAAGGCGGAAACGAAAGTGACTATGCAATCAGAAACAAAAGTGTATTTTCGGATGGAGGACTCTATAACATCAAAGTTTTTGACATCTCCGAAAACTACAAAGCCGGCGTAATTATCGTTACCAACTCTGTTGCCAAAGTTGATGAAGCATCTCCGATTGCTGTAATAAAATCAATTACAACAGTCAAAAACGATGATGGAGATACCGTTCACAAGATTTATGCATTAAGTGAAAATAAAGAAATTGTTCTCACTTCAAAAGATGAAAAAACGTTTGTAAAAGAAAACGGAAGTCTTCTCAAAGAAGGAGATGTTATTCAGTTCAGAACCGCGGTGTCCGGTGAAGTTGATACAATGAGTGTTCTCTTTGACATTTCAGAAAAAGACAGTGAATTTAAAAAAGACATTTCCGGCGACCTTACAACAATATACGGAAGAATCACAAAAAAATTTGCTGACTCCGTAAATGTTCAGGTATCTGATTCAAGACACGAAAACTTCGACATAGAAAATGCCTCGGTTTTTGTTTATGACTCATCCGTTAAGAAAAATAAAGTGTCTATAGGTGACAAATCGGACCTTCAAACCTACGAAAACGACGGTGGAAAAGTATTTATGAAAATATACAAAGATACCGTAACCGAGATAGTTGTTATCAAATAATTCGTCGACTTAATCAAAACCGAAGGAATTTGCCTAAAAAAGCATGCCTTCGGTTTTTCTTTTAAAACTAAATGTCATAAATCGTCATCCTATTACAAAGTTGTTAAAAAAACGCGCAATCGTTAACAATTATTTAACATTTTATTCATAGCAAGTCCATATGTGAATGTTAATATATATTTGTAGACAGGAAACAACGGTTTTCATTTCTACACCAATCTCCATAAACTTATAAAATCCTTAAAACACAGAAAAACAGAGTCATTGCATTCCCCCCTGCAGACTCTGTTTTTCTGTTGTATTCATTACCAAATAATCAAGGGTTGTTGACAATTTTATTTTTAATATATATAATAACAGTAGTTTAATCAAAATATGCTTTTATGGCATATATCAATTATTTGAGCGAGGAATATATATGAACGAATTAAAATTAATAGGAAAACTCATAAAACTTGATGAATGTCCCATTCTGTTGGACTACAAGCCCGACGAAAACTGGAGGGAGCACTGGCAGGTTATGAAAGGCACATGGGAATGTAAAGACGGATGGCTCATAGGTTCAGAACCGGGCAACTTTGGTGGAATACTGTTCAGCAAAGAAAGATACGACTGCGACATTGTTTTTTCTTTCACAGCCAAAACAGTGCTTCCCGCCACACGCGATGTAAATGCTCTCTTTTGCGCCGAATGGCTAAAAGAAACCGATTATCTTGGAAATGCATATATTGTTGGCTTAAACGGTTGGTATGAAGGAAAAAGCGGGATCGAACGTAGTCCGGAAGACGGGCTTAAAGCACTCACCTCAGCATACAAATACACCCCGGGTACTGAGGTTCGCATAATAACAGGTATTGCCGACGGTCACACTTTCATCTATGCCGACGACACATTGGTTACAGAGATTGTCGACCCTCATGCCATAAGCGGCGGCTATGTTGGCTTTTCGCCATACAGCACCAAACTTGCCATAAAAGACGTACAAATCAGAAAAGCCGTATATTCTCCGCTTACTCAAAGCTATGAACCCGAATTTTAAACAAAAAAGTCTCAGTGTGACTTATTTTTGACAAATTATACTTAAACAATATTATTTCAAAAACATATACTAAACAACCAAAAACTCCCCAAAGACATCAAGTCTTCGGGGAGTTTTTATTAGAATAATTATAATTAAACTAATTCGATGATAGCCATTTCAGCAGCGTCTCCGCGTCTGGGGCCCATCTTCATAATTCTTGTATAGCCGCCGTTTCTCTCTGCGTATTTGGGAGCGATTTCGGCAAACACCTTTGTAACAACATCTTCCTTCATGATGTAAGAAAGAGCCTGTCTTCTGGTGTGCAATGTATTGGTTTTACCCAAAGTAATCATTTTTTCAGCCATACATCTGATTTCCTTTGCTTTAGGCAAAGTTGTTTCAATTTTGCCATGTTCAAGCAAAGCTGTAACCAGGTTTCTTAAGGTAGCATCTCTGTGGTCGGATGCGCGGCCTAATTTTCTTGTACCGGGCATGCGTGTTTACCTCCTTTTACCAAATTTAAGTTAGAAAAGCCTTCTTGGCTTTTATTCATCATATTCCTTTGAGAACTGGAAGCCTAATGAGTTAAGCTTGCCTACAACCTCTTCAAGAGATTTTCTGCCGAGGTTTCTTACTCTCATCATTTCGCCTTCAGACTTGGATACAAGGTCTTCAACAGTGTTGATGCCTGCACGTTTGAGGCAGTTGAACGAACGAACCGAAAGGTCAAGTTCTTCAATTGTAAGTTCGAGAACCTTATCTTTCTGATTTTCTTCTTTTTCAACCATGATATCAGTATCTCTTATCTCTTCTGTGAGGTCGATGAATAAATTCATGTGGTCATTTAAAATTTTTGCACTGAGCGAAAGCGCTTCTTCAGGAGTAATTGTTCCGTCTGCAAAAATTTCAAGAGTAAGCTTATCATAATCGGTAACCTGTCCTACACGGGTGTTAGTAACATAGTAATTTACCTTGTCGATAGGTGAATAAATTGAATCTACAGGAATAACGCCGATAACGTTTTGCATATTCTCTTTATTTTTCTCGCTTGTTACATAACCTCTTCCTTTTGAAAGAGTAATTTCCATATAAAGGCGTGCATTATCACTAAGTGTAGCAATGTGCAAATCGCCGTTTATAATTTCAACCTCATGGTCACATCTGATGTCTCGTGCAAAAACTTCACCCTCACCGGATGCTTCAATGTATACGGTTTTAGGTGTATCACAATAAAGCTTTGCGATAATCTTTTTAACATTCAGAATGATTTCGGTTACATCTTCTTTTACACCCGGAATGGTTGAGAATTCGTGGAGAACACCATCGATTTTCACACTTGTGGGAGCTGCACCGGGAAGAGATGACAAAAGCACTCTTCTGATGGAGTTACCCAGTGTAATTCCGTATCCTCTTTCGAGGGGTTCTACCTCAAACTTAGCATATTTGCCGTCGGGGGATTTTTCCACACATTCAACGCGGGGTTTTTCCATTTCGATCATAATATAACCCTCCATTTCAAAACTATTATTATCTCATTTATGAAGGTGTCTCTATTATTTAGAATACAACTCAACAATAAGATGCTCTTCTACTTCAAAGTCAATGTCGTCCCTCTGAGCCAATGCGATAACTTTACCTGTTGTGGTATTGTTATCCATATCGAGCCACTTGGGTACAACTCTTGAAGAATTAGCTTCAATAATAGCTTTCATTCTGTCGGAACCGAGTGTCTTTTCTTTGAGTGTAATTACATCACCGACTTTAACGCGGTATGAGGGGATATCAAGTCTTTTTCCGTTAACAAGGATGTGTCCGTGGTTAACGAGCTGTCTTGATTCTCTTCTTGTGTTAGCAAGACCAAGTCTGAATACTACGTTATCAAGTCTGGACTCCAGAAGCTGGAGAAGATTTTCACCGGCAACGCCGGGCATTTTGCTCGCAATTTCATACAAGTGTCTGAACTGCTTTTCGAGCATACCGTATATAAATTTAACTTTCTGTTTTTCAGTAAGCTGACGGCCATATTCGCTCTGTTTCTTTCTCATGGGATTGGGGTTCTTGTTGGAAGTCTTGTCAATACCCATAACAGAAGGCGAAATTCCAAGTGTTCTGCATCTTTTCAATACAGGCTGCATATTTCTTGCCATTCTTATTTCCTCCTAACTCTAAAAAATTTAATCACACTCTTCTTCTCTTAGGCGGTCTGCAACCGTTGTGAGGAATCGGTGTTACGTCTTTGATCATGCTAACTTCAAGACCTGCTGTCTGAAGAGCTCTGATAGCGGATTCTCTGCCGGATCCGGGACCTTTTACATAAACTTCAACGGTTTTAAGACCGTGTTCCATTGCAGCCTTAGCAGCAGTTTCTGCAGCCATCTGGGATGCAAAGGGAGTACTTTTTCTTGAGCCTCTGAAGCCCAAGCCACCGGAAGATGCCCAAGATAATGCATTACCCTGAGTATCGGTGATAGTAACTATTGTATTGTTGAAAGTGGAACGAATGTGAGCGCAGCCACGTTCAACGTTCTTTTTCTCACGTCTTTTACGACTTCTTTTTGCCTGAACAGCCATAATAAACTATCCCTCCTCGGATTATTTTTTCTTACCAGCGATGGTTCTCTTGGGACCTTTTCTGGTTCTTGCATTTGTCTTTGTTCTCTGGCCTCTTACGGGGAGTCCTCTTCTGTGACGGAGACCTCTGTAACATCCGATTTCCATAAGTCTCTTAATGTCGAGAGCGATCTGTCTTCTGAGGTCACCTTCAACAGTGTAATCTCTGTCGATGATTTCTCTGATTTTCTTTTCTTCGTCCTCTGTGAGGTCTTTAACTCTTGTATCAGGATTAATTCCTGCTTCTGCTAAAATCTTGTTGGAGCTTGCAACGCCGATACCGTAAACGTAGGTAAGGCCGTATTCAACTCTCTTTTCGTTCGGTAAGTCAACACCTGCTATTCTTGCCATTAGCTTTTTGCACCTCCTGTTTAATTACGTTTTATTTTGTATTTTCATAACCATAAGGATTACAAAAGCTCATGCTTTTGTACAGCCGCCCCTTATTAGCTATAAGCTGAACTTATCAACCCTGTTTCTGTTTGTGTTTGGGGTTTTCGCAGATAACCATAATGTTACCTTTTCTTTTAATAATTTTGCATTTTTCGCACATAGGTTTAACTGATGGTCTTACCTTCATGATTATTACCTCCTTACTAAACTAAAAGCTTATTTTGCTCTCCATGTAATACGACCTTTGCTCAGGTCATAAGGTGACATTTCAACCTTAACCTTGTCTCCGGGAAGTATTCTTATGAAGTTTGTTCTAAGCTTTCCGGAAATATAAGCCTGGATTTTGTGACCATTTTCAAATTCTACTATGAACATTGCATTGGGCAGAGCCTCAAGCACTGTTCCTTCTAATTCAAAAACATCTTCTTTTGCCAAGGATAAAACCTCCTTATCAATATCTACTCAATTTAAACACGTTAAAAGTTCCGGTTCACCGTCTGTTATGAGAATTGTGTTTTCATAGTGAGCGGCAAGGGAACCATCTTTGGTCTTAACCGTCCATCCGTCCGACAAACACTTTGTCTCAAAGCCTCCGGTATTTACCATGGGCTCAACCGCAATTGTCATCCCTTTGCAAAGTCTTACGCCTCTGCCAAAAATTCCGTGATTTGGAATTTCGGGACTCTCATGCAAATCCTTTCCTATACCATGCCCGCAATAATTTCTTACTATTGAATATCCGTGAGATTCAATATAATCCTGAATTGTAGCCGAAATGCTGAAAAGCCTTTCATTGTGACGTGCATATTTTAAACCTTCGAAAAAGCTTTGCTTTGTCACTTCAATCAGGCGCCTTGCCTCATCCGAGACATCTCCGACCGGATATGTTCTTGCGGCATCCGAATGATAGCCATCAAGAAAAGCTCCAATATCAAGACTGATTATATCTCCATCTTTAAGCACTGTGCTATCCGGGATACCGTGAATTACCGTATCGTTAATTGATGCACAAATGCTTGCAGGAAATCCGCTGTAGTTTAAAAATGACGGGATTGCATTGCAACTTCTGATATAGTCATGAGCTATTTTATCAAGTTCTTTTGTGGTGATACCGGGTCTGATGTGCTTTTCCAATTCCTTGAATGTATCGTTTGCTACCTTCCCGGCAGCGCGCATTTTTGAAATTTCTGAAGTTGATTTTATATTGATCATTGTATCCTCCGCAAAATGCTTAAGCCTCCAAAGCCTTCAGGGCAATTTCACTGATTTGTTCAACAGTGCCCTCACCGGATACTTCAGCGAGGTTGCCCTTTTCCTTATAGAAAGCTATAAGGGGCTCTGTCTGACTGTGGTATACATCAAGACGGGATTTTATTGTTTCGGGATTATCATCTGCCCTTGAAACAAGCTTTGCACCACATCTCTCACAATCTTCACCTTTTTGGGACGGATTGTTTTTGATGTGATATGTTGCACCGCACGAGGAGCATTCACGTCTTCCCGAAAGTCTTTCGATTATCAAACCATCATCCACTTCAATATCCAACACCTTGTCAATTTCCACACCCATTGCATCAAGCGCTTTTGCCTGTGTAATTGTACGGGGGAAACCGTCGAGAATAAAACCGTTTTTGCAGTCATCCTCATCAAGTCTTTCCTTGATGATGTCAATTACAACATCATCCGGAACAAGCTCGCCGCGATCGATATAGATCTTAGCCGCTTTACCGGTAGGTGTCTCATTTTTGATTGCACCTCTTATTATTGCACCGGTGGATATTGTTGGTATACCGTATTTATCACTCAGTATCTGTGCCTGGGTGCCTTTGCCGGCACCCGGAGCACCAAGCATAATTAGTTTCATTTTTAATTCTCCCTTTGGATAATTAATCAAGGAAACCTTTATAGTGACGCATAAGCATCTGAGATTCAATCTGTTTTACAGTTTCAAGAGCAACACCAACCATAATGAGCATTGATGTTCCGCCAAGTGTTACAACGCTGAGATTTGGGTTAATAATTCCGGCTACAACAGGAATTATTGCAACAACACCAAGGAAGAACGCTCCGGAAAGGGTGATCTTTGAAAGAATCCTGCTTATAAAATCACTAGTGGGTTTGCCCGGTCTGATACCGGGAACGAAACCGCCGTTTTTCTTCATGTTATTTGCCACTTCTACAGGATTAAACTGAATCGCTGTGTAGAAATATGTGAAGAAGATTATGAGCAGGAAGTACAATACAGCATATACCCATGATGTCGGTTTAAAGAAGCCCCAGAAGGTAGCCCAAAAACCTGATGTGGGTTCACCTGTAAACTGCATGATTGTTGAAGGGAATGAAAGAATTGACATTGCAAAGATGATCGGAATAACACCTGCCATTGCCACTTTAAGAGGAATGTGCGAGCTCTGTCCGCCATACATCTTTCTGCCAACCATTCTCTTTGCATACTGAACGGGAACTCTTCTTTCCGCATCGGTGATGAATACTACAAATGCAATCATGGCAATAATGAAAGCAACGATAAGAGCAACGCCCCACCATGCTAACTGTTCCAATTTTACAAGTGTATAAATCTTTTCACCCATGCTGGGAATGCTTGCCACAATACCGGAGAAGATAATAATTGAAATACCGTTACCTACGCCCTTTTGTGTAATCTGTTCGCCGAGCCACATAAGGAATGCTGTGCCTGCTGTAAATGTAATTACAATTGTGAGATAGCCCGTGAAATCCTGATTTGCGGGATCAACAGCACCTTTAATACCGAAGCACATACCGATACCCTGTACAAGAGCAAGAACAACGGTTACTACTCTGGTCCATTTTGCAATTACTTTTCTACCCTCTTCCCCTTCTTTTGAAAGTCTTTCAAGAGCGGGGATTGCAACTGTAAGAAGCTGCATTATAATTGATGAGTTAATGTAGGGTGTAATACCCATTGCAAATATTGTTGCATTACTGAATGATCCACCGGAGAAGTTGTCAAGCAAACCAAAGAATGAATTATCCTGACTAACAAGCTCTTTAAGTGCGGATGCATTTAAACCGGGAACCGGAATAAAGGAACCAAGTCTAAATATGAAAATCATGAGCAAGGTGTAAAGCATCTTTTTTCTCAGGTCAGGAATTGACCATGCGTTGCGTAATGTTTTAAACACCTTACATCACCTCAAACTTTCCGCCTGCTGCAACAATTTTTTCTTTTGCAGATTCAGTAAACTTTGCTGCTTTGACGGTTACTTTCTTTTCAACATTGCCGTTACCGAGAACCTTGATACCGTCAAGTGTTTTCTTGATGATACCTGCTTCTTTGAGAGCAGCAGCATCGACTACAGCACCGTCTTCAAATTTATTCAAATCGGAAACATTGATTTCTGCATATTTGAGAGCAAATACGTTATTGAAACCACGCTTCGGCAATCTTCTGTAAATTGGCATCTGGCCGCCTTCAAAACCGATTCTAACGCCGCCACCGGATCTCGCATTCTGACCCTTGTGACCTCTGCCTGCGGTTTTTCCGTTACCGGAGCCGTGACCTCTGCCTTTTCTTTTTCTATCCGATGTAGAACCTACGCCGGGTTGGAGTTCAAATAATTTCATGCCTTACGCACCTCCTTTGATTATATTTCCTCAACGCTTACGAGGTGTCTCACTTTTGTCACCATGCCCTTAATCTGAGCATTAGCTTCGTGAGTCTTCTCGTCTCTGATTTTCTTTAAGCCAAGAGCTTTAACTGTAGCAATCTGATCCTGTTTGCAACCGATTGTGCTCTTAACCAAAGTAACTTTTATTTTAGCCATCGATTTTTCCTCCTAAAATTTGTTATCGCGCAAAATCGCTATTAACCGAGCAATTCTTCAACGGTCTTTCCTCTGAGTTTAGCAACTTCTTCTGCTACTTTGAGGGATTTAAGACCTTCGATTGTTGCGTTAACAAGATTGCGAGGATTGTTTGAACGAAGTGACTTTGCTCTGATATCACGGATACCTGCGAGCTCAAGTACAGCTCTGGCACATCCGCCTGCGATAACACCGGTACCGGGAGCAGCGGGTTTAAGAAGCACCTTACCTGCACCAAATTCACCGATAACTTCGTGAGCAATTGTAGTACCAACAGTAGGAACATTTATCATGTTCTTTTTAGCGTCGTCAATTGCTTTTCTTACAGCATCGGGGATTTCTGCAGCTTTACCTGTACCTGCACCAACATGACCTTCGCCGTCACCAACAACAACGAGTACGCTGAATCTGAAAGTTCTACCGCCCTTTACAACCTTTGCAACACGGTTAATGTTGACGATTCTTTCCTGTAACTCCAAAGAGTCTGCATCTATTCTTTCTATGAGAGCCATTGCTTTTCCTCCTTCTTCTTAGAATTCTAAGCCGCCTTCTCTGGCGCCTTCGGCAAGATTGAGCACTCTGCCGTGATATACATAACCGCCTCTGTCAAAGACAACTGCTTTGATGCCTGCATCAAGAGCTCTTTTTGCAACGAGGATACCAACCTCTTTAGCAGCCTCTTTGTTGCCGCCGTTTGCAACCTTGTCTTTGATTTCCTTGTCTAAGCTGGAAGCGGAAACCAATGTCTTACCTGTTGTATCGTCAATAACCTGAGCATATATGTTGCTGAGGCTTCTGAATACATTAAGTCTGGGGCGCTCAGGAGTACCGGAAATATTTTTTCTTACTCTGTAATGCCTTTTAATTCTTGCAGCATTGCTATCTTTTTTACTAATCATTGTGGTTTACTCCTTTCCGGTTCTTACTTCTTAGAACCTGTTTTACCTTCCTTACGTCTGATAACCTCATCAGCATATTTAATACCTTTGCCCTTATAGGGTTCGGGGAGTCTTTTTTCTCTGATGACAGCAGCAATCTGACCTACAATCTGATTGTCGATACCCTTAACAATGATTGTGTTGGGATCGGGAGCTTCGAGTGTATAGTCGTCGGTATCTTCAAATTCAACGGGATGTGAATAACCAAGTGTCAACACGAGCTTTTTGCCCTGTTTCTGACAACGGTAACCTACACCGTTAATCTGAAGAGTTTTCTGGAAACCGTCTGTTACACCTGTTACCATGTTGGCAAGAAGTGTTCTGGTAAGACCGTGAAGAGCTTTGTGTTCTTTAGCTTCTGAAGGTCTTTCAACGATCGCCTGACCTGCTTCAACGCTGATTTTCATGTCTGCATGAAGAGTCTTTGTTAAAGTACCTTTGGGGCCTTTAACAGTAACTGTATTATCGTCTGCAATCTTAATCTCCACACCTGCGGGGACTGCGATTGGCATTCTACCTATTCTTGACAATTTCTTTCACCTCCGCAATTACCATACAAATGCCATAACTTCGCCGCCAACATTAAGCTTTCTTGCTTCTTTATCGGTCATGATACCTTTTGAAGTAGAAATGATTGCGATGCCAAGTCCTTTAAGCACCTTGGGTAAATTTTCGTTGCTTGCATATACTCTTAAGCCGGGCTTAGATACTCTCTTAAGACCGGTGATAACCTTCTGTTTACCGGGGCCGTATTTAAGGTTAATTTTAATCATGCCCTGGATTTTGTCCTCTATTACTTCGTATCCGTTGATATAACCTTCTGCATCTAAAATTTTAGCAATTTCGATTTTAACTTTAGAAGCAGGAACATTTACAGATTCGTGTTTTGAAGAATTTGCATTCCTGATACGGGTAAGCATATCAGCGATAGGATCGGTGATTTGCATTGTGCTACCTCCTTTTTTAAATCTTTGTATCGTTTATATTACCAACTAGCCTTTTTAACACCGGGAATCTGACCTTTGTATGCCAATTCTCTGAAGCAGATACGGCAAATGCCGAACTTTCTGAGAACTGAGTGGGGTCTTCCGCAGATATTACATCTGGTATATTCACGGGTTTTATATTTCTGGGGCTTTTGCTGCTTTAATACCATTGCTTTTTTAGCCATGTGATTATACCCTCCTAATTATTTGATGAAAGGAGCACCCATAAGGGAAAGAAGCTCTCTTGCTTCTTCATCTGTGTTAGCTGTTGTAACAAAGATTACGTCCATTCCTCTGAGTTTATCAATTTTATCATAGTCTATTTCCGGGAATATAAGCTGTTCCTTAATACCCAGAGCATAGTTTCCTCTGCCGTCGAAAGAGTTGGGGTTGATACCACGGAAGTCTCTTACACGGGGGAGGGCTACATTGAAGAGTCTGTCGAGGAACTCATACATTCTGTCAGCACGAAGGGTAACTTTGCAGCCAATGTTCATACCTTCTCTGAGTTTGAAGTTTGCGACAGATTTCTTAGCTTTGGTGATAACCGGTTTCTGACCGGTGATTATAGCCAGGTCGTTTGCAGCGGCTTCCAATGCTTTTGCATTGTCTTTAGCTTCGCCAACGCCGATATTGATTACGATTTTTTCAAGCTTAGGAATTTGCATCGGGCTTTTGTAACCGAATTTTTCCATAAGAGCTTTTCTTACTTCTTCTTCATATTTCGCTCTCATTCTGGTCATGTGCGAAAATCCTCCTCTCTGTTATCAGTCAATTATTTCCAAACAGTGTTTACACATTCTTGATTTTTTGCCGTCTGCGAGAAGCTTATATCCGATACGGGTAGGCTTGCCGCATTTGGGGCAAATGTTCATAACTTTGCAAGCGTAAATGGGAGCTTCCTGATTTACGATACCGCCTGTTTCGCCGGCTCTTCTTGCTTTGGTATGTTTGGTTACCATGTTTATTCCTTCAACGATAACTGTTCTTTTAGATACACCAACGGTGAGAACTTTACCTTTTTTGCCTTTGTCCTTACCGGAGATTACCACAACATTATCGCCTTTTTTAATATGAATTCTGTTTTTCATCTTCAGCTACCTCCTATTAAAGAACTTCCGGTGCCAATGATAAAATCTTCATATATTCGTGGTCTCTGAGCTCTCTGGCTATAGGTCCAAATATACGAGTACCTCTGGGGTTTTTATCATCTCTTATTATAACAGCTGCATTTTCGTCAAACTTAATGTAAGTTCCGTCCGCTCTTCTGAGTCCTTTTACACTTCTAACGATAACAGCTTTAACTACTTCACCTTTTTTAACAACACCGCCGGGTGTTGCTTTTTTAACAGAAGCAACTACAACATCGCCAACATTGGCATATTTTCTTCTGCTGCCGCCCAATACTCTGATACACATAAGTTCTTTTGCACCGGTATTGTCAGCAACTTTTAACAAAGTCTGCTGTTGAATCACTTGACTCTCTCCTTCCTTGTGTTAAATTACTGAGCTTTTTCAACAATTTCAACCAATCTCCATCTCTTATCTTTGGAAAGGGGTCTGGTTTCCATAACCTTAACTCTGTCGCCCATTGCAGCAATATTCTGTTCATCGTGAGCTTTAAGTTTGTAGGTTCTCTTTACAATTTTGTTGTAAAGCTTGTGTTTTACGTTATATTCAATAGCAACAACGATTGTTTTATCCATCTTGTCGCTTACAACTTTACCTATACGGGTTTTTCTGTAATTACGTTCCACTTAAAATTCCTCCTCTCTTATTAAACGGTCTGTTTTAATTCTCTTTCGCGAAGGATTGTTTTAATTCTGGCAATCGTTCTTTTAACGTCTGTAATTACTCTCGGATTATCGAGCTGGTTTGTAGCATGCTGAAATCTGAGATTAAACAGTTCTGCCTTAAGTTCTGCTGCTTTCTGTTCCAATTCTTCATTGGTCATATCAACGATTTCATTAATTTTCACTCGAATCACCCTCCTTAGCTACAAATTTACATTTGATGGGGAGCTTGTGCATAGCGAGACGCATAGCTTCTCTTGCTGTTTCTTCGGGAACACCGCCGATTTCGAACATTACTCTGCCGGGTTTAACAACAGCAACCCAATATTCCGGAGAACCTTTACCGGAACCCATTCGAGTTTCAGCAGGTTTTTCTGTTACGGGCTTGTCAGGGAAAATTTTGATCCAAACCTGACCGCCTCTCTTGATATAACGTGTCATAGCTACACGGGCAGCTTCAATCTGGTTAGAGGTAATCCAAGCGGGCTCTAAAGCCTGGATGCCGAAATCACCGTAAGTAACCTTGTTGCCGCGGAGCGCTTTACCGGTCATACGACCTCTCATTACACGTCTGTATTTAACTCTTTTAGGTAACAACATGATTATCTGCCTCCTTTACTCTTCTTTTCCTCGGTCTTTTTGGCAGCGTTTAAAACTTCACCTTTGTAAATCCAAACCTTAACACCGATTTTACCGTATGTTGTGTCTGCTTCATAAAAACCGTAATCAATGTCAGCTCTGAGTGTCTGCAGGGGAATTGTACCTTCATGATAGTGTTCGCTTCTTGCGATTTCAGCACCGCCGAGACGACCGCTACAGCATGTTTTAATACCTTTAGCGCCCATTTTCATGGCTCTCTGCATAACCTGTTTCATAGCACGTCTGAAAGAAATACGACGTTCTAACTGTGCAGCAATGTTTTCAGCAACAAGCTGTGCATTAACCTCTGCATTTTTAACTTCTACAATGTCAATGATAACATTTTTACCAATAAGTTTTTCAACAGATGCCTTGATTTTATCTTTTTCAGCGCCGCCCTTACCAATGAGAATACCGGGTTTAGCTGTGTGAATGTGAATTCTTACTTTGCTGTCGTTTCTTTCTATTTCAATCTTGGCAATGCCTGCTGAGAAAAGTGATTTTTTGAGATATTTTCTTATCTTATAATCTTCTACAAGATTATCGCCGAAGTTTTTCTTGTCAGCATACCATTTGGAATCCCAATCTTTGATAACGCCGACTCTTAATCCGTGTGGATGTACTTTCTGACCCAAGATTCTTTCCTCCTCTACAAATTATTCCTTTTCTTTCAATACAACCGTGATGTGGCTGGTTCTCTTTCTGATTCTGAAAGCTCTGCCCTGTGCTCTGGGTCTTACTCTCTTGAGAGTGGGGCCCTGATTGGCAAAGATTTCGGAAACGTAGAGCTTTTCTGTATCCATGCCGAAGTTGTTTTCAGCATTTGCGATAGCGGATTTGAGAAGCTTTTCAACAATTTCAGCTGCAGCTTTAGGGCTGAGCTTTAAGATTGCCATAGCTTCGCCTACGTTTTTGTTTCTGATTAAATCTATAATAGCTTTAACTTTTCTTGAAGATATACGAGCATAGCTAAGTTTAGCTCTTGCTTCGGTAACATTGTGTTCCATTCGTGAATCCTCCTCTCATAGAACTTTATATTTATTATCTAGCGTTTGTAGTTTTAGCTCCTGCATGGCCTTTGTAGGTTCTTGTGGGAGCAAATTCTCCGAGCTTGTGACCAACCATGTCTTCGCTTACATATACCGGAACATGTTTTCTTCCGTCATGTACTGCGATTGTGTGACCAACCATATCGGGGAATATTGTGGATGCCCTTGACCAAGTTTTAACAACTCTTTTTTCGCCGGCATTGTTCATGTCTATGATTCTTTTCATAAGTCTTTCTTCAACGAAAGGTCCTTTTTTAACTGATCTACCCAATTGATAAACCTCCTCTCAAAATTGGACATATAATAATGATATTATTATTTGCCGTTTCTTCTCTTAACAATATATTTGTCGGACTGTTTGTTTTTCTTTCTGGTTTTGTAACCAAGTGTCGGTTTACCCCAAGGAGTAACAGGGCTGGGCATACCGATAGGTGACTTACCTTCACCACCACCGTGGGGATGGTCGCAGGGGTTCATAACAACACCACGAACTGTGGGTCTCCAACCCATGTGTCTTTTTCTACCGGCTTTACCGATTGAAATGTTTTCATAATCGATGTTACCAACCTGACCGATTGTAGCTCTGCAGTCAACACGAACCATTCTTACTTCACCGGATGGAAGTCTAACCTGAGCAAAGTCGCCTTCTTTAGCCATAAGCTGTGCGCTGTTACCTGCACTTCTTACCATCTGTGCGCCTCTGCCGGGGAAGAGTTCAATGTTGTGGATAAGAGTACCAACGGGGATTGCTTTAATGGGAAGTGCGTTACCGGGTTTGATGTCGGCATCAAGACCTGATCTTACAACATCGCCAACGGAAAGACCGTGGGGAGCAATGATGTATGCTTTTTCGCCATCTTCATATTGAATGAGTGCAATGTTTGCAGATCTGTTGGGATCGTACTCAATTGTGAGAACATTTGCATTCATGTTATCTTTGAGTCTCTTGAAATCTATAACTCTGTATTTTCTTCTGTTTCCGCCGCCTCTGTGACGAACTGTGATTCTACCGTATGAGTTTCTGCCGGAGTGTTTCTTTAAGGGTTCCAGCAAGGATTTTTCGGGAGCAACTTTTGAAACTTCTTCAAAAGTTGAAACAGTCATAAATCTGCGAGCGGGAGAAGTAGGATTATATTTTTTTATTGCCATTCCTTTTCACTCTCCTAACTATTAATCGGCATTATGCCATGCCATCAAAAAATTCGATTGTTTTGCTGTCTGCGGTAAGTTTAACAATTGCTTTTTTCCAATCTGCTCTTTTACCGAATGTAGCACCCATTCTCTTTACTTTTCCGAGAACTCTTGCTGTTGTAACCTTTTCAACTTTTACGCCGAAAATTTCTTCAACAGCTTTTTTGATTTCGATTTTGTTAGCACCGAGGGCTACCTTAAAGGTGTACTTTCTGTCAGCTAACTGATCCATACTCTGTTCGGAAACTATAGGTTTAATAATGATGTCATGATTTGTCATTATGCGTACACCTCCTCAATCTTGGAAACGGCGTCTTTTGTTACAACCATAACGTCGTGGTTGAGAATGTCGTATACGTTTAAGCTGCCCATGAATGTTGTGGTAACACCCTTGATATTGTTGGCAGATTTAACAACGTTGTCGTTTTTCTCATTTGTAACGATGAGAGCCTTGGACTCAACCTTAAGGTTTTTAAGCATTTCTGCTATTTTCTTTGTCTTGATTTCTTCAAGAGCAATATTATCAACTACGATGATTTCATTGTCAGCACATTTAGCACTGAGTGCAGAAATCATAGCAAGCTTTTTGAGCTTCTTATTTACTGAATATCTGTAATCT
>JAFQHQ010000071.1 GCA_017397885.1 Clostridia bacterium
GGTAAAAAAGTTCTTGTAAGATGCGACTTCAACGTTCCTCTTGATGAGAACAGAAACATTACCGACGAAACAAGAATCGACGGTGCACTCCCCACCATCAACTATCTCATCGAAAACGGTGCAAAAGTTATTCTTTGCTCTCACATGGGCAAACCCAAGGGCGAACCCAAACCCGAGCTTTCACTTGCTCCCGTTGCAAAAAAACTTTCCGAAAAACTCGGAAAAGATGTTGTTTTTGCAGCAGATGACAATGTTGTTGGCGACAATGCAAAAAAAGCAGTTGCCGAAATGAAAGACGGCGATGTTGTTCTTCTTGAAAACACAAGATACAGAGCAGAAGAAACCAAAAACGTTGATGCTTTTTCCGAAGAACTTGCATCTCTTGCAGATATATTTGTAAATGATGCTTTCGGCACAGCACACAGAGCTCACTGCTCTAACGTTGGTGTTACCAAATATCTTGATACTGCAGTCTGCGGATATCTTATTGAAAAAGAAATTGAATTCCTCGGAAACGCTGTTAACAATCCCGTTAGACCTTGCGTTGCTATTCTTGGCGGTTCTAAGGTGTCTTCCAAAATTTCTGTTATCAACAATCTCCTCGAAAAAGTTGATACACTCATCATCGGTGGCGGTATGGCTTACACATTCATGAAAGCAATGGGTGAAGAAGTTGGTAATTCTCTTCTTGAAGCTGACTACCTTGACTATGCAAAAGAAATGATGGAAAAAGCTGAAGCTAAAGGAGTTAAGCTCCTTATCCCCGTTGACACAGTTGTTGCAAAAGAATTCTCCAACGATGCTGAACACAAAACAGTTGAAAGAGGCGGAATTGAAGCCGGTTGGGAAGGTCTTGACATCGGCGAAAAGACAATTGCTCTCTACTCCGATGCAATTAAGAGTGCAAAAACCGTTGTTTGGAACGGACCCATGGGTGTTTTTGAAATGCCTACATTTGCCAAAGGAACAAATGCAATTGCAAAGGTTCTTTCTGAAATTGATGCTACAACAATCATCGGCGGCGGTGACAGTGTTGCTGCTGTTAACCAGGCAGGTCTCGGCGACAAGATGAGCCACATCTCCACAGGTGGCGGTGCATCTCTCGAATTCCTCGAAGGAAAAGACCTCCCCGGCATCGTTGCACTTAACGATAAATAATTCTGTTAAAAACCTAATTGCGGGAAGACACTCTTTTCTTCCCGCATTATACTATTTTAAACCGAAAGGAAAGATTTTTTATTATGAGACAGACAGTAGTTGCAGGAAACTGGAAAATGAACAAAACCCCCGCTGAAACAACAGCGCTTATCAACGAATTAAAGCCCCTCGTTGCAGACAGCAAAAACAAATGCATCGTTTGTGTACCTTACACTTCACTCGCAAATGCTATTGAAGATTGCAAAGGTTCAAACATCGAAGTTGGTGCTCAGAACATGTATTTTGAAGAAAGCGGTGCATATACAGGTGAAATCGCTCCTTCGATGCTTACCGAAATGGGCGTAAAATATGTTATTATCGGTCACTCCGAAAGAAGACAGTATTTTGCTGAAACCGACGAAACAGTTAACAAAAAAGTTATCAAAGCATTTGAACACGGTCTCACCCCCATCATCTGTGTTGGTGAATCACTCGAACAGAGAGAACAAGGAATTACAGTTGAACTCGTTAGCATGCAGACAAAAATTGCTCTTCTCGGTCTCACTGCTGATCAGGTTAAAAATACAATCATTGCATATGAACCTATCTGGGCTATCGGAACAGGAAAAACCGCTACAAGCGATCAGGCTCAGGAAGTTTGCAAAGCTATAAGAGATACTGTGGCTGATGTATTTGGCAAAGATGCTGCTGATGCTGTTATCGTACAGTATGGCGGAAGTGTTAATGCAGGAAACTCTGCAGAGCTCTTTGCTAAAGAAGACATCGATGGCGGTCTCGTTGGCGGTGCAAGCCTTAAAGCTAACGATTTTTCAGTTATCGTTAACAGCTAATTTCTTTGAAAGGAAATAATTATAATGAACAAAAAGCCCGTACTTCTTGCCATCCTTGACGGATACGGCAAAAGCGACCTTACAGACGGCAATGCCATATATACAGCAAAAACACCCAGAATGGACGAAATTCAGGCTAATAATCCCACAACAATCATTCATGCAAGTGGAATGGATGTAGGTCTCCCCGACGGTCAGATGGGTAACTCCGAAGTTGGTCACACAAACATCGGTGCAGGCAGAATAGTATATCAGGAGCTTACAAGAATTACCAAATCGATTGATGATGGTGATTTCTTTGAAAACGAAGAACTTGTTAACGCCTGTGACAACTGCCTTAAAAACAATTCTGACCTTCACATTATGGGACTTTTGTCCGATGGTGGTGTTCACAGTCACATTAAACATCTTTTTGCAATCATTGAACTTGCAAAAAAGAAAAACGTAAAAAATGTGTTTGTTCACTGTTTTCTCGACGGAAGAGACGTATCCCCCACCAGCGGTATTGATTTTGCAAAGCTTCTTGTGGAAAAAATCAGAAGCCTTGACTACGGCAAAATCGCTACGGTTATGGGCAGATACTATGCAATGGACAGAGACAATCGTTGGGAAAGAGTTTCCAAAGCATATGATGCAATGGTTAACGGCAACGGTGAATTCTCCGAAAGCGCAGTAAGTGCAATTGAAAAATCTTATAATGCTGATGTCACAGACGAGTTTGTCGTTCCCACTGTCATCACAACCGACGGTAAGCCCAACGGTGTTATCAAAGAAAACGACAGTGTTGTATTTTTCAACTTCAGACCCGACCGTGCAAGAGAAATCACAAGAACAATTGTAGATCCCTCTTTCGACGGATTTGAAAGAAAATTCTTTGAAACATACTATGTGTGTATGACTCAATATGATGCCAGCATGCCAAATGTTCACGTAGCATTTAAACCTCAAACTCTTGTAAACACACTCGGTGAATATCTCAGTAGCAACGGTCTCAAACAGCTCAGAATTGCCGAAACCGAAAAATATGCACACGTTACATTCTTCTTTAATGGTGGCGTTGAAAAGGTTTATGAAGGTGAAGACAGAATTCTGGTTGCTTCACCAAAGGTTGCAACATATGACCTTCAGCCTGAAATGAGCGCTTACGAAGTTACTGACAAGCTTCTTGAAGCCATTGATACCGACAAATACGATGTCATTATTCTTAACTTCGCAAACTGTGACATGGTTGGCCATACAGGCGACATGAATGCTGCTGTTAAAGCTGTTGAAGCTGTTGACACATGCATAGGAAAAGTCTATGACAAAGTTAAAGAAAAAGACGGTGTTATTCTTATTACCGCAGACCACGGTAATGCTGAACAGATGATTGATCCTTCCGACAAATCCGTGTTCACTGCTCACACAACCAACGTTGTTCCTCTTGTGGTTTCGGGCATGGTCGATATTAAACTCAAATCCGGAAGACTTGCAGACCTTGCACCTACAATGCTCGACATTATGGGACTTGATATTCCCGCTGAAATGAGCGGAGAAAGTCTTATTGAAAAATAATAATTTTTTAATTCAAAAATCCGAATGGTAAATTACCATTCGGATTTTTTTAGAATATTCAAAATTTATATAACATAATTATTTTGCCTGTCTGAATTTTTCAACGTAATCAACCAAAAGATCAACAGTTGGTTCAATACCTATTACGGAAGAGTCAATACAAATATCATAACCTCTTGAGTCTCCCCATTTCATTTCAGAGTAAGTATTATGATATTGTTTACGCTTTTTATCATGACGTTTAATTTTATCAATCGCCTTTTCTCTGGAAAGCTTATACACATCCATAACTCTGGCTATTTTTTCTTCCATATGACCTGTAATAAAAACATTAATTGTGTTTGAATTATCTCTTAGAATTTCATCGGAACAGCGACCTACAATTACAAAAGATTCTCCGCTTGCGGCTCTTGAAAGAATAAAATCACTGACTTTATCCTGAACATGAGCTTCAATAGAATTGGTGTGATTTCTGATTTTTCTTGAGAAAAACTTATTTTGAGGTTTCTCGTCATACTTTTCCATAATCTCTGCGCTAAAGCCAACCTGATCATGACATTCAATAAAAAACTTTTTGTCATACAAAACAAAGCCGAGTTTTTGTGCCAAATGACCGGCAATGTGATGACCTGCACTGCCGAATTCTCTGCCTATTGTAATTATTATTTGATCTTTCATAAAAATCACTCTTTCTTTTTAGAGTTAAAAACTAATATATTTAATCAGAGATATCTGACAAATATACATAACATAGATATAGCGAGAACTATAACGGTTGCAGGAACACAGTATTTACAGTATTTCCCCCAACTGATAGGATGCCCTGCCTTTGCAGAAACAGAAGTTCCGACAACATTTGCAGACGCTCCGATTGGTGTTGCATTACCTCCGATATCCGTACCTATTGCAAGAGTCCAAGAAAGAACTCCCATGTCCATTCCCGATGCTGCCATAGATTTTATAACAGGAACCATTGTTGCGGCGAAAGGAATATTATCAACAAAAGCACTTGCAATAGCCGAGAACCAAAGTATAATAACAACAATAAGATATGGATTTCCTCCACTTATATCCTGAATAAACTTTGCAACAATTGTAAGAACACCGGTTTGCTCCAAACCTCCTACACATACAAACAGTCCGATGAAAAAAAGAACTGTTTTATAATCAAGATGTTTAAATATGTATTTTATGTCATCCGTGCCCGATGATATGAGTGTTGTAACAACAGTCAAAACCGCGGCGATCATACCAATTAGTGCAACAGAAAATGTTGTTTGGGCATGTGTAACAAGAAGAACTACAGCAACTGCAAAAACAAAAACAGACATTGAAAAGCTGAGTTTGTTCTTGATTGCACTTGATGCTTCGGGAACGGAGATACTGTCTCCTCTTTTAGCTTCACTATCTTTGAGTTCTTTTCTGAAACACAAATAAAAATATAATATAATAAACACAAGGCAAATCCCTGCTATAATACCTGTATTTGAAAGAAAATCAAAAAAGCTGTAGTGAAGAGATGTTCCTATAATAATATTTGGGGGGTCTCCGCACATTGTTGCAGAACCGCCAAGATTTGAACAGAAAATTTCTGCAATAATTACAGGAATTGGATTAAACTTTAAAAGCGATGCTAATTCTGTTGTAACAGCTGCAAGGAAAAGTATAACCGTGATGCTGTCAATAAACATGGAAAGAACGGCAGACATACACATAAAGCATATGAGAAGAGGTATAACCTTGTATCTTACTGCTTTTGCAATGGAAAGACACATCCACTTGAAAAAGCCCGATCTGCCCATTCCTTCAACCATAATCATCATACCAACAATGAATATGATTGTAGACCAGTTGATACCTGACGACTCCTCCGATGATTCACCGTACCAGAATCCACCCGTGAAAATGCTTTTAAAATTCAGTGTTTCAACAATTGCATTCATATCTTTCATGCATATTCCGAATACAACAGTCAAAACCAAGCCTCCGCATACCAATGTTATAATATGACGTTCAAAAACTTCAATAACAATCATAAGAAACATTGCAACGAAAATCAATACTGCAATAAGCTGTGCACTCATGATGAATTTAACCTCCGTAAAGTTAATTTTAACAACCGATGTATTATAGCACCAACCGTATTAATTTTCAAGAAGAATTTTAAAATCTTGACGATATTTTGACATAATCATATAAACCCAAGACTTTTTATGATAAAAATCCACAAAAACATTGTAACAACGCAAAAGACCGTGCCAAACATAACAAGTTGTCCCGCAAGCTCGTCATCTGCCTCCATCTGCTGTGCCATAGTAAAAGACGAAACAGCAGCAGGTGTTGCGAAAATCGCAAGCAAAATGGCAAGATCGCTCCCTCTGAAGCCCATGACGAAAATTGCAATCGGCAAAACAACTGCCGGTATAAGTACAAGTTTTGCCAAAACGCCAAAAACAAGCTCTTTAACGTTTTTTGAAATAAAGTTAAGGTTAATTGATGCACCGAGCATTATAAGAGCCATAGGCGTTGTAACAGATGAAATTGACGAAATGGTTTTCTCTATTATTATTGGGAATTTGATTCCTGAGAAAAGAACAATGAGCCCCACGATTGAAGCAATGATGAGCGGATTTGTAATTATCCCCTTTATAACAGTGCCCGGCTTAGGTTTTGAACCTTTAAAAACTTCAAGCGTAACAACTGCCATAAAATTAAATATAGGTATAACAATTGCCACAAGCAGTGCTGTTGTACCGGATATTTCGCCACCACACAAAGCCTCTGATACAGGCACACCAAAAATCACAAAATTAGATCGAAAAATTGCCTGAATAAGCACTCCGCACTTTTTGTGATCTTTTTCAATAAGTGGAATAATAATAAATAAAAGTGCAATTATAACAAAAATGCAAATAATGACAAACAAAGCAAGTTTTACACTAAAAACATCGGAAATACTGCTTTCATAGATATTTCTAAAAATCATCAGCGGTAAAAACACCTTGAAAATTACTGCATTTATCTGCCGTACAGTATCGGCACTGACCAGCTTTGCGGTTTTCATAAAATATCCCAATAACATCATGACAAATATGGGAAATACCACATTAAATGAAACCAGAAAGTTTTGCATAACTCTACCCATCCAAATTAATAATATAATTATAATATTCTTTTACAAGAAAATTGTCAAGTGTACAATTTCACAAAAAAGAATTAAAAAGTTCAAATCGTGAATTATATATTATTTCAGAAACATTCGTATCAATTTTTCATTAAACTTTTTATACGGCTGATAGCGCATGGGAAGATCTATAAATGTCTTTTTGTCAACTATGCTCTTTTTATGAGAAAAGGTGTCAAATCCACACTTACCGTGATATGAACCCATTCCGCTCTCCCCAACACCGCCAAAGCCCATGTTGGTTGTTGCAAGATGAATCACAACATCATTTACACATCCTCCGCCAAAAGAACATTTATCGGTAAGTTCTGATACGGTCTTCTTATTTGATGAGAAAACATAAAATGCCAGTGGTTTTGGATTGCTGTTGACATAATTCATTACATCTGAAATACTTTCATACGAAATAACCGGAAGCACCGGTCCGAATATTTCTTCGGCCATTATATCATCTGTATATGTAACATTATCCATAACAGTAGGTTCAATTTTTAGCGTATGTTCATCAATTTTTCCGCCTATGCAAACCTTTTTTGTATCAATAAGCGAAACTACCTTGTCGAAATGTTTTTTGTTTATAATTTTGCCGTAATTGGGATTTTCCATCGGATTAACACCAAACTGAGATTTAATTTCTGCTTTGAGACAATAAATAAACTCTTCTTTTATTGATTTATCGCAAAGAACATAATCAGGTGCAACACAAGTTTGGCCAAGGTTAAGGTATTTTCCGAAAACAATTCTTTTTGCGGCAAGAGGAATGTTTGCTGTTTTATCTACAATACATGGACTTTTTCCGCCAAGTTCAAGTGTTACCGGAGTGAGATGCTCACTTGCTTTTTTCATAACAAGCTTTCCGACTGTTTTTCCTCCGGTAAAGAAAATATAATCAAATTTTTCATCAAGCAAATATGTATTCTCTTCACGTCCGCCTTCAATGACAGCAACATATTTATCATCAAATATTCTAAGAATCTTTTTTATAATAGCCGATGTATTCGGAGAGTATGCACTTGGTTTAACAACAGCAGTGTTTCCCGCGGCAAGGGCATCAACGAGAGGTCCGATTGTCAAAAGGAAGGGATAATTCCACGGACTCATAATAAGCACCACACCGTAGGGCATGTTTTTAACATAACTCTTTGACGCAAACTGAGCAAGTGGAGTACGAACTCTTTTATCTTTTGCATATGATTTAACATGCTTTATCATGTGGCTAAGCTCATTGATAACCATGCCAACCTCGCACATATAGCTCTCATAGGAAGATTTGCCGAGATCGGCTTTAAGAGCTTCGGTTATTTCGCTTTCATTTTCTATCATTGTTTGACGAAGTATTTTCAGAGCATTTATTCTGTATTTTACGGGCAAAGTTTCACGAGAATCAAAATATTTTCTCTGAACACTTACAATCGACTTGATTTGGCCTTGTGTCATGTTCATTCCTCCATAATTTCATAATATATTTTTTCAAGTTCGAATCTATCCATTAAAACAGGAACCGGATACAAAGGATTTGCTTCTTTATCCGCATATGCGGCAAGTTGCAAAATATCCTCTTTTTTTATCCCTGAAAGTTTTGACGGAATGTTCATATCACTATTCATTGTTCTGACTTTATCTATAAACATTTGTGCAGCTTTGTCTTCAGGAGTATCATTTGTGCATATATCCATTGCTAAAGCAAGCTTTTTGAGTTTTGGATAAACAGATTCACCGTATGCTTCGAGTATATGAGGGAGAATAACTGCATTTGCAAGTCCGTGAGGAATTTTATATTTTCCGCCAAGTGAATGAGCTATTGCATGGCAATAACCAACATAAGACTTTGAAAAAGCTCTACCTGCCAAAAATGAAGCCTGAAGCATATTTTCTCTTGCTTCAAGATCATCACCGTTACTATAGGCTTTTTCAAGATTCTCTGCAATTAGTTTAACCGAATTTAAAGCATCTTCCCTTGTTGATTTTACGGTTGATCTCCCTATAAAGGCTTCAACTGCGTGAGTGAGTGCGTCCATGCCTGTTGTGGATGTGATGTGAGGTGGAAGTGTTTTTGTAACCTCGCTATCAAGAACAGCAACATTTGGAATGAGTACAAAATCATTAATAGGAAACTTATGATTTGTTTCGCTGTCGGTAATAACAGTAGCAACTGTAACTTCACTTCCTGTGCCGGCTGTTGTTGGTACGGCAATCAAATACGGAATTCTTCTCCGAATCTTTATTATACCTTCCATTTTGCTGATAGATTTTTTGGGGCGTGCAACTCTTGCTCCAACAGCTTTAGCACAATCTATTGAAGAACCTCCGCCAAATCCGATAAGTGCTTTTGCTCCGTTATCAATATACATTTTAAGCGCTTCTTCAACATTGTTCACTGTAGGGTTTGGTTGCGTTTTATCATAAATAGAATATTTGATTTTTTTGTTTTCGAGCGTCTTTTTCAACGTATCAATAAGTCCCAGTTTGTGCACCGCTTCATCGGTGATAATTAGAACAATATCAATATTCTTTTTGATAAGAATGTCAGGTATTTTCGTTGTTGAATCAATGATATACGGATTTGAATAAGGTAAAATAGGAATTGCAATTTTAAATACTTTTTGAAAAATTCTGCAATATAACTTTTTAAAAGTATTCATAGCTCTACCTCCAAATTTTGATTATTTTGATACATAAATATATCCGCAAGCATTTGGACCCACATGAGCACCAATAGTTGCTCCGATATTAAAAATGTTTTCATCCTTAATCTCAAAACCGAGATTTCTAAGATTGTGAACAAGAACATCGGCATATTTTTTATTATGTGAATATACAATATATATCGGATAATCTGAATCGGGTTTGTTATTTTCTATGCTGTTACAAATAGTTTTTAAGCCTTTTTTTATACTTAAAGTCTTGCCGCAAACTTCAACTTTCCCTTCGTTATTAATTTCAATTACAGGCTTTAAATTTACAAATGAACCGACAGTGTATGCTGTCTTTGAAAGCCGCCCGCCCTTGTACAAATATTCAAGTGTATCGATGCACGCTTTAAGAGTAATTTTGTGTTTAAGCGTTTCTATGATATTAACAATTTCACATGCTGCTTTACCTTCATCACGAAGTTTTACAGCTATATCCGCAAGCATTCTCTGTCCACCTGTTGCATTGAGGCTGTCTATAACATAACAACTGTCATATTCAAGCATTTTTGCAGTAAGCGTTGCATTTTGATATGTGCCGCTAAGAGCCGACGATATGGTTATGATTATACACTCATCACCTGCATTCTTAAAATCTTGTAAAATGTTTTCGAAGTCAAAAGGTGAAGGTTGTGATGTTTTTGGAAATTCATCTCCGTCAATTAACATATCATAAAATTGGTCTTTTGAAAGCGAAATATTTTCCTGATATTCAGTACTTCCAAATGCTATTTTCATTGAAACACAAGTGATATTCTTTTTTATAAGTTCGTTTGGTTCATAATCTGCCGCCGAATCTGTTATAATTCTGATCATTAATATTTCTCCTTTAATTCATATACTGTATCCGGATTTTTCCAGTTTATCAACAATTCTGATGAACGCATCTGTATCGTCTTCGCCTATAATATTAATGATATTTTGAGCATGAGAAAGTGATGACGAATGAACACTAAGAAACATATTCGTTTTGTCTTTCGAACATTTAATATGCACTACTCTTTTGTCATCGCCGTGCTCGCATTTTTCAACCAGACCCTGATTAAGAAGTGAATTTACGGTTCTGTTTACAAGAGATTTGAGCATTCTTGTTTTTTTAATAATTTCTTTCACTGAAACAATGCCTTCTCCGTCTTCAAGATAACGTTTGTACACAATATTCATAATTATTGCTTCATTATAGTGAAGTCCGGTTGTAAACCTGCTGTTTTTAAAAATTCCGGATAATGTTATCCATGACTCAATCAGACGTTCATCTTTATTTGTTATACTCATAATACCCTCCGTTTGTTCACATTGTGAACTTATTATATCATAACTTAAAATTATTGTCAACAAAAAAATAATTAATTTCAAAAAAAATAACCTGAAACATATAGTTTCAGGTTATCTCTCTACCCCGGCAGCGTCTTACTTTCCCGGGCCGTCACCAGCCAAGTATCATCAGCTCTGCAGTGCTTAACTTCCGTGTTCGGTATGGGTACGGGTGTGTCCAC
>JAFQHQ010000072.1 GCA_017397885.1 Clostridia bacterium
AGTCTTTCGGGTTCAAGCTGATAATAGCTTGCAATGCGATAAAGCTCTCTCGAAACTTTGGCTTTAAAAAGAAAACGGTCAGCAAATTCTTCTGCCGCGTGTATGTACCATGATTTGAGCCATCCTCCGTGCTGCTTTCTGCCAACATTCCATGCATACTGACCTGCAAGTGCCAGAGGCACATAACTCCAAACAAAAAATTGCGGATTACCGTTGTTGCCCCAGTCGGTAACCATGTAGCCCTCAGCACCGTGTTTTCTTCCGAGTTCACCTGCAGTGCGTAGGTTAAATGAAGCAATGTCGAACCTTCCCGTGAATGTGAGACAAACATTGGTTCCGGGACAAACATAAAATCTTACACCTTTATCAGCAAGAGATTTGCAATTTTCTCCCATCATTTGCGATTGAATCAATTCATATCCCCATTCAAGTGCTACAGCATTTTGGGGAACACGGTGGAAACTTTCGGGATAGTTAATGACCATATCATCCCAAAACATTACGGTTTTGCCGTATTTTTTCTCTGCGAGCTCCGAGAGATAGCAAAGATAGTCCATAAATACATTTGCCTTGCCTTTTTCGTTACATATTTCTTCAAGCTGATATTTACCAAGACCATATGCTTCGTCAAGACCTATGTTGACCCTGCCCGAGCTGAAATACGGAAGAAGCGAACCATAGATATTGTCAATAAGCTCTTTTGTTTCATCCATAAGAGGATTTACAGTGCCGGTTTTTGCTTTGCCGTCGGTTACTTCAAGAATTTTCAGTTCATCCTGCCCAAGCCACGTATCCATGTGACCGAAGCTGTTCTGATTGGGAACAAGCTCGATGAATCTTTCTTTGCAATACTTGTCAAGCATCACAATGTCATCCGGAGTGAGACAGTCAAAATCTTTTGTGTAATCGGGATATGCACTGTATTTGAAACAAAAGTTTTCCATGTAGAGCTGAAACTCATTATATTTGAGTTCTGCCAGATAATCAATTATGTGCATAATTTTTTCGGGCTTCGGAATTCTGTCGCGGCTTATGTCAAGCATATAGGAACGATGTTCAAACTGCGGAAAATCCGAAATGTTCGCATAGGAAAGCTCTTCACCTTCAATAACAATCAGCTGACGCACCGACGTGAGCGCGCGAAACTTCCCTTCATCACACGAAAACTCAACACAAATGCCGTTTTCGTTTATTTTAATTGAGTATTCTTCTTTTTTCAGCAATACATTTTCTTTAAGCTTTATATCATTTGTTCCGTTTTCTGTCGATTTGTAAAATTCAAAAAGAACAGCGGTATCATATTTTTCTTTAAGTTTGTATTTGCCATCAAAATATTCTTCTTTTACGGGAACAGGAAATATCATTATGTAACCTCCCATCGTTATGCTTCCACTATAACATCACATTTTTCTTTTGAAGATTTGTAAGCGGCAAGAATAATATCCACTGCTTTTCTTGCTTCTCTGCCTCCAATCATGGGTGCTCTGTCTTCAAGCACAGCCATTGCCATATCTTCAATGAGATAGGTGTGACCGAAATTGGTTTCATTGTATTGACAGTTTGCACCGCCCATGGAGTTTGTCACTTCGGGAACGGGAATTGATTTGTCTTCAAGCTCCCACATATAGAAACCTTTGTCACCAAAAATGATGCTTCCCTTGGTGCCGTGAACTGCAAAAAAAGTTTCCTGACCGGGATTGACGGTTGTTGCACCTTCAATAACACCCATTGCACCGTTATTATAGCGAACTCTGATAACTGCCGTGTCTTCTGCTTCAATGTCCCACACAAGACGGTCACAGTCGGCATTGACCTTTTCGATGCCGCCCATTATCCAGCTTATCATGTCAATTCCGTGAATCGACTGATTCATAAGTGCACCACCGTCAAGGGCAAGAGTGCCTCTCCATGCATCACTTTTGTAATATTCATCATCACGCCAGTATTTGAGATAAGCATCGGCAAGAGTCACCTTTCCGAGCCATCCCTTTTCAACGGCTTCTTTGGTTTTTATTGCGGCATCATAGGTTCTTCGCTGAAATACACATCCAAGCTTAACGCCGTTTTCTCTACAGCATTCAATCAACATATCTGCCTTTTCTTTTGTCACATCAATGGGCTTTTCGCAAAAAACATTGATTTTGCGTTTTGCAACCATGCATCCGTGCTCTGCGTGATATCCGCTGGGAGTGAGAATGTTGCAGACATCTATGTCTTCATTGTCAAGCATTGTTTCAAGGTCGGTGTAATAATTACATCCGTATTTTTCAGCAACGGCTTTTGCCTTTTCTTCCACAATGTCACACACAGCCACAAGCTTTGCATGGGGTGCGTGTTCTATGGCGTCGAGATGGTTGGCGGAGATTCTTCCGCAGCCAAGGAGTGCAAATTTAACTGTTTTTTCCATGGTGTCACCTCATTAGATAGAATTCTTCTGAATTGTGAGAGTGTCTCTTGTTGCCGCAAACACTTCATCCATGGGGAGAAGTGCATCTTTGCCGTCTATGAGAGCGGCAAAGTCCGAAAGGTAATCGATCGGAGCACTCTTTTTTGGAATTATCACTTTTTCGTTTTCGGAATCAATGTGACATTCAACAAAATCGGAATTTGCAGAAAAGCTCATCATGCCCTTTTCGCCCCAAATGAAAAACTGCCAATAATACGGAAGTGTGTAGCCCGAAGCATTGGGCACTGCATAGGACACATCGGCAATGAGACCTGCACCGTTTGAAAGCTCTGCCATGAGCTGACCCGAGTCCGGGAAGTTTGGTGCCTCTGTTGCATAGGCATTGTAGCTTCTTGCGGCAATTGTCTTTTTTACTCTCTGCCCTGCAAGATAATAGATGAGGTCTATGCCGTGAATGGCAATGTCGTTGAAAAGTCCGCCATGCTTCCCGTCTTCAAAATACCAGGACGGTCTCTCGGAAAACATCAGAGGATGCTGACCGCCGAAATATACACTCTTAACATCGCCGATGAGGTTCATGGCTTCTTTTGCCGCCGCGGTGATTTCATCATATCGCATTGTGTACATACAGCTGACATAAAGGCCTTTTTCCTTTGAAAGCTTTTCAATGGCATCAAGCTCTTCAAGGCTTGTGCAAAGGGGCTTATCACAAATAACATTTTTGCCCTTTTTCAAAGCTTCAATGGCAAGAGGACCTCTGTTTGCATAATAGTCTCCGATTGCAACGGTGTTTACGGTTTCATCATTAAAAAGCTCATCATAGGAATTATATGTAAAGGAAACCCCTTTTTCTTCATATTCTTTTCTTGCATCTTTGTTTGGCTCGCATGCACCTGCCAGTTCAAAAACATCACGTTCTTTAACCATGGCGTAGAGCATAAGAATGTGAGAATGTCTGAAGCCCGCAAAAGCAATTTTCTTTTTCATTATATATCCTCCCGAATACATGTTAATATATTAAATCAAAAATAATTCATTTTACAAGTTATTATATCACATTTAACACATAATTAATTGTATTATTCCGCAAAGTTTTTGTACTTTTCCATATTTTTTCATGCAATAAATTAATTAAAAATCAAAATACTGTGCAATGCACACGGACTTTGATATTTTGAAACCCGATTTGTATTTTGTCACCAAAAAGTATTGACAACCATCACAAAAAAGGGGTATATTATAATCACCCTGAAAATAATCATCACCGGAGAGTGATATAAGTTGAAAAGAAATTACGATATCCTTTTTGAAAATGACATCGGTCCTGAGCTGAAGGAAAATGAACCGTATACATTTATGCGTTCAAGCGTCATACTTTCGGAAAACGGTTTTTCCATTTGGAAGCAAAATCGTCGAAATCAGAATATTCACACACACGATTACTATCAGATGTGGTATGTGTTCACGGGAAGCTGTGAGCACACCATTGACAACCACAAATTCAGTCTGAAATCAGGAGATATTATCATTATCCCCCCCTACGCCTATCACAGCATGCATACAGGATCGGATGACCTTCTCGTAATCGGAATTGATTTTACCGATGAATTTATGTCGGAAAACGGTTCATCAGACAGAATCATGTTGTCATGCATAAATCCGCTAATTGTCAAGCAAAAAAGCAATGTGTCAGTATTTTTCGGTGACGATGAAATTGAAGGTCTGATACTTGAAATGTTCAGTGAACACATGAAAAAAAACGATTTCTATGAAATTGTGATAAAAAGTAATCTCATGAAGTTGCTTGTTATGATTGAAAGAATGTCAATCGCCGAAAGTTCGGACGATAATCACCGTTATCTCATTGGCGAGGTTGTTAGATATATTCACAATAATCTCAATTCAAAAATCAAGCTTTCGGACTTATGCAATCTCACAAATATTTCAGAATCACTTCTCGCATCTGCCTTCAAAAAAATAACCGGGCAAACCATAATTGAGTATGTAAACTCACTTAAAATCAACAAAGCAAAACAGCTCTTGAAAGAAACAAACATGAGTGTTACGAACATTTCCTATGACCTGGGATTCAGCGACGGCGCATATTTTAACCGTGTTTTCAAAAAAAACACAAACCGTTCACCAAAAGAATACCGAAAATATCACTCCGAAAAAAAGTAAACAAACAATCCACCGGATTGTTTGTTTACGCTGCGCACCTTCTCAAGGTTCGAATCCTCTTCAACAAAAAAATCCAAATCGTCATTCAGACAATTTGGATTTTTATCGGGATGACAGGAAACATATTGCTACGCAATCTGTCCTGCTTGACGACCGTGAGTTCTGCTTCGCATCTCTCACAGTACCCGTCTGCGCACTGCTTCGCTAAAAAACAATCCACCGGATTGTTTTTTTACGCTGCGCACCTTCTCAAGGTTCGAATCCTTTTCAACAAAAAAATCCAAATCGTCATTCAGACAATTTGGATTTTATCGGGATGACAGGAAACATATTGCTACGCAATCTGTCCTGCTTGACGACCGTGAGTTCTGCTTCGCATCTCTCACAGTACCCGTCTGCGCACTGCTTCGCTAAAAAACAATCCACCGG
>JAFQHQ010000073.1 GCA_017397885.1 Clostridia bacterium
GAAACCACTGCACGATTTGGTTCTGGTAATCAGCCATTGCGTTCTTCCTCCTGTTATTAGTTACAATTACGCAGTTTGCATGGGAAATTGGGGTTTGTCGCTGACTTGCCGTTACTCACCAGCCGACCTACTCTACCCCTTGTCGCCCCTGAAAGGGGAGATGTCTGCCGTAGGCAGACAGAGGGGTTTAGTCGGGAATATCAAACTATATTAACCAACTTTGTGCAAACTTGGTTTACCCCTCTGTCACTTCGTGACATCTCCCCTTTCAGGCAATGTCGTCAACTTAAGGAAATGAAGAAAAAAGATGCACAAAAGAGAGGGAAAATAATCATACAAAATGCGAATTGACAAATAGGAAACGCCCCCAAAATCGAGATAGAAGTATTTTGATTTTGGGGAGAGAAAAATGAAGAACAAAAAATGGGTTGGAAAAATAACAAGAAAAGTGTATGATAAAATCCTGAGTGAAGAATTTAAAGAAGGTGCCAGAATGCGAGAAGAGGATTTTACCAGAAACAGAAAAGTAAATTTTCCGGAAACAGTTTTGTTCATTCTTTCGGGAACAAAGAAAAGCTTACAGTCTGCAGTGTATACATTTTTCAAAGAAATGAAAATACAAGAAGAAAGCTACAGTAAGCAAGCATTTTCCAAAGGCAGACAGAGAATAAAGCCGGAAGCATTCCGTGAATTGTTTGATACAGTCACAGCCGAATTCTATGAAAATGCAGAAGTAAAAAAGTATCGAGGATTCCGTGTATCGGCAATAGACGGAACAAAGTATAACCTTCCGAACACACCGGAACTGACAGAGAAATACGGCATACAGAAATCTACCAACCAAGTACAAGCATTGGGTTCTTGTCTTTACGATGTATTAAACGGCATTCTGCTTGATGTGCAGCTGTTTCCGTATAATGCAAGCGAAAGAGCATTGGCAGAATTACATATTGATGCATTAAAGAATATTGAACACAATCAAGAACTTCTGCTTATGGACAGAGGTTATCCGTCAGCTGCGTTATTAAAAAAGATAGCTGAAAACGGTTTCCATTTTGTTGCAAGATGTGATTTCAGTTTCATAAAATCAATGTCTTTAACGGATAATGACTGTACTTTGGAACATAAATTTCAAAACGGCATCAGCTGCAAACTGCGAGTGATAAAATTCAAGTTGAAAAATGCAACCGAAGAAATACTTGTTACAAATATTTTCGATGAAAGTTACACAATTGAAGATTTCAAGGAAATCTATCATTTGCGTTGGGGAATCGAGGAAAAGTATGATGACCTGAAAAACAAACTACAAATTGAGAATTTTTCAGGCACATCTCCAATCGCAATTCTTCAGGATTTTTATGCCACCATGTTTTTGAGCAATCTGGCATCTGTTCTGATGTTTGATTGTGCTGACGAAATAGATAAAAAGTACAACACGCGTGACCTGAAATACAAATACAAAGCCAATGTAAGCATGACTATTTCTTTGCTTAAAGTTGATCTCATTGCGTTGCTCTCTGTTGAATCGGACAGAAAGCGAGCTAAATTACTCAATCAATTATATTCCCGACTCATGGATTGTGTTGTGCCGATCCGTGACGATAGGACATACCCTCATAATAGAAAACATCTTTCCCTCAAATTCCCTAACAACAGAAAATCTCTCTGATTTTCCTTAAGTTGACGACATTGCCCTTTCAGGGGCGACAAGTATTTGAGAGGAAAATTTACTTTGATATCAGCCCGACAAGCCGCAATTTATCTTTTTTTACATTTTAAGTTTACAACAAAAAACAAGCATGGTATAATAAAACAAATATACCAATCGGGAGGCTTATTATGAAATGTTCTGATATCAATATCCGCGACCCGTTTGTTCTTCCCTATCAGGGTACGTATTATATGTTCGGTACCCCCGGTCAGTTCGCATGGTCGGGCGCAGGCGGTTTCTGGTGCTATACCTCCAAAGACCTTGTTGAGTGGTCCGATCCCGTCAGATGCTTCACCGCACCTTCCGATTTCTGGGCAGACAGAAACTTCTGGGCTCCCGAAGTGCATATTTACAACGGCAGATTTTATATGTTTGCATCCTTCTATTCCGAAAGCAGAAACCGCTGCACGCAGATTCTGGCAGCAGATAAGCCCGAAGGCCCGTATGAGATCTGGAGCGATCCCATTACACCTGCC
>JAFQHQ010000074.1 GCA_017397885.1 Clostridia bacterium
ACCGAGCTTTTCAAGAATAGGTTCATAAAGTGCTCTGCTGTTTGTATCTGCAGAATATTTTCTGATGCTTCCGTCAAGAAGGCTCAAAATATTGTCACAAACTCTTTGGAAACGGTTCATGTCTTTTTGCGCAAGTTTTTTAAGTGACTTTGGATTGTCAAGAATAATTCCCTACAATTAAAAAATGGATTTTTAATCCTTCCATTGACATAATCAGCAGGATATGTTACACTACCTAAAGAACCATACTTGGTTATGACAACCGGCAATTGGAGCCCAGTCCTCATCAACCAGGTATTGGTTCTGTTTTTATTTGGATATACATATAAAATTTTGCGTTAGTTGGATTTTATAAGATTTCTTTGAATTGTTCTTACTATATAAGTTTGCTATCGTTAATCGTCTCTTATATCACGTTGACATTCTGCTCTTTTTTGTATATAATAAAACACAGACAAACAAAAGGCGAGGTGATGAGTGTGTATATCTACAAAAGCGAAGAATGTATGACAGGTTCTCTTCCTTTTTCAATTTCAAAGGGTGAATTTAAGGCAGGACATGAGGTTAAAATTCATAAACACGAATTCATTGAGCTTGTGTACATAACTTCGGGCAAAAGCACTCATTATATAAACGACATTTCATATGAGGCAAATTCAGGTGATATAGTTTTTGTTAATTACAACGAAACTCACCGTATTGTTGCAAACGAACCTCTCGAATATTACAATCTTTTTGTTAAACCCGAATACATCAGTGAAAAACTTGCCGATGCCGAAACAATTTATGATGTTTTTTCATTTTTCATTATGGGAAATTACTTTGACGAATCGGTGACAAATGCTCCTCTCACACATTTGTCACCGGTGCAAAAATCCGAAATGGACTCTCTCACCAAAGAAATGTGCAGTGAGGTTTCAAAACGTGAACCCGGTTTTGAACTTGCCCTTGACGGCTACATGAGGCTGATTTTTTCTCGCATTATCCGTTCTCTGCGCCAAAGTGATTCCACAAAAATCCGCTTTGCAATCACACCCGAGCTTCTTGATTATATCGACAAAAATTATACCAAAAATCTCACTTTGTCCGAGCTTGCCAGCAAATGCTTCTACAACAGTGCATATCTTGGCAGACTTTTCAAAAGCACATTCAATATGTCCCTTAAAGACTACATAATTCAAAAAAGGGCAGACTATGCAAAAAAACTCCTTGAAACCACCGACGAAACCGTAGAGACCATATCTTCCCTTGTGGGTTATGCCGACAAAAAGCAGTTCTATCATGTGTTTAAAGAAAAATACGGTTGCACTCCGGGGCAATACCGTGACCAATTGTGACACATTGAACACTTGACAAAAGGGGATATGCTTGCTATAATAGTTAACATGTTAATTAATTGCAAGGAGGCACTCATGAAAGACATATCTCAATTGCATTCGCTCATTCATCTTTTCATATGCACCGACCGAATGCACAAATCATGCGTTGACCGTGCCATATCAAAGCTTGGTATTCATCGCAATCAGCATATTATCCTTATGCATCTTGCCATGCGTGATGAAACCCCGTCTCAAAAAGAGCTTGCCGAACATCTCAAAGTGAGCACTGCAGCTGTTGCAGTTGCACTTCAAACTCTTGAAAATGACGGTTACATTGCCAGAAGCACAGACGAAAAAGACGGAAGATACAAAAAGATCTATATCACAGACAAGGGCAAGGAAACTGTTGAAATTTCAAAAAAGATTTTTTGTGAAATAGACAGCGCCATGTGCCAAAGTCTTACAGACGAAGAATTGGACAATATGAAGACATATCTCGAAAAAATGAGAGATGGTCTTAAAGCTTTTGGAGAGGGTGAATAATATGAAAAGATGGTTCAAATATATCAAACCGTATAAAAAGTTTTTCATACTCGGACCACTGTGTATGATAATCGAATCTGTGGGCGAAATTTTTATGCCGCTCCTTTTAAGACTTATAACACAAAGAATCATAGAACCGACAGAGTCGGGTTCGGATATTGGATTTATTGCACTAATCGGCGGTGCAATGATTCTTCTTGCTCTCATCATGATGGCAGGAGGCATTGGCGGAGCATATTTCGGGGCAAAATCTTCGGTTAATTTTGCCGCCGATCTTCGAAGTGACATCTACAAAAAGGTTCAGAGATTTTCTTTTGCAAATATCGACAAGTTTTCAACAGGTTCTCTTGTAACCAGGCTTACCAATGACGTAACCCAACTTCAGAATTTTGTCAACATGCTTGTGAGAATGTGCCTCAGAGCTCCCATAATGCTAATCGGTGCTCTCATCATGGCAATATCTCTGGATATTACGCTTTCATCGTCGCTTGCCTTTGCAGTACCGCTCATTCTCATTGTTCAGGCAGTGATAATCAAAATAGGTTTCAAACGTTTCGGTCAGGTTCAAAAGAGCATAGACGGACTCAACTCAACTGTTCAGGAAAATGTTACAAATGTGCGTGTGGTGAAGAGTTTTGTTCGTGAAGAACACGAAAAAAAGAAATTTCACAAGGCTAACGGTGGTCTCAAAAAAGCCGGTATAAGAGCCATGAATGTTATGATTTTTATGCATCCGCTTATGATGATAATTATGAATGTGACAACAATGGCTGTTGTTGTCATAGGAGCACATCTCATCGATAAAAGTTCAGGTCTCGATCCTGCAACTCTCGGTACTTTTATCACCTATATAAACCAGATTCTTATGTCGCTGATGTTTGTCACAATGATGTTTATGAACAGTTCCCGTGCTCTTGCATCCGCAAAGAGAATATGTGAAGTTCTTGATGAAAAAATCGACATTGATGATGCAAATGCATCTCAAAAAGATAAAACCGTCGAAAAAGGTGCAATAGAATTCAAAAATGTTGGTTATCGCTATTACAAAACCAGTGAAGAAGCGGTTCTTAAAAATATTTCGCTAACTATCCCTGCCGGTTCAACGGTTGGCATTGTGGGCTCAACAGGATGCGGCAAAACCACTTTGGTTTCAATGATTCCGCGTTTATATGATGTTGATGAGGGCGAAGTTTTGATTGATGGAATTAATGTTAAAGAATATTCGCTCTACAATCTTCGTGAAGCTGTCGGCATGGTGCTTCAGAAAAATGTTTTATTCACAGGTTCCATAAAAGAAAATCTTCTTTGGGGTAACAGTGAGGCAAGTGATGATGACATACAAAAAGCTTGTGAAAGTGCGCAGGCAGATAAGTTTATAAAAAACTTTACCGACGGTTACGAATCAAACCTCGGTCAGGGCGGAAGCAATGTATCCGGGGGGCAGAAACAGCGTCTTTGCATTGCGCGCGCCCTTCTCAAAAATCCAAAAATAATTATTCTTGATGACTCAACCAGTGCTGTTGACACCGCAACCGAGGCAATGATCAGAAAAGCATTCCGCGAGGATATTAAGGATTCTACAAAAATTATCATTGCTCAGAGAATAAGCTCTGTTATAGATTCCGATATGATTGTTGTTATGGATGACGGTGTCATAACCGGTGTAGGTACTCATGACGAGCTTTTGGAAAACAACAGGGAATATCAGGAAATTTATTATTCACAGAATGGGGGTGACAAGGATGGCAAGAAATCTTGAACAGCTGCAAAAACAGTATCAGTCAACAACTGCAAACGGTAAAATGGGAGGCGGACCGAGGGGCAGAGGTCACGGTGGCATGCCCGGAGGCAAACCCAAGGACACCAAACAAACCGTAAAGAGGCTGTTTGGTTATGTCGGTGGCTATAAATATCACTTTATTGTTGTTTTTATGTGTCTCATCATAACAACACTGACATCTTCTGCCGGAACATATTTTTTAAAACCTATTCTCGACAATCTCACCGGTTCAGTCGGAGAAAGTTCCGATTTTGCCCACAGCATAATTGCTTCATTAACAAGTGTCATTGATTTTGGCGGTTTGTCACCACTAATGAGATACACAATTTGCGGTGTTATTATTCTTGGTTTTATCTATGTTGTCAGTTCCTTGTCAACATACATTCAGTCAAAAATAATGCTTCATATTTCGCAAAATGCTCTTGAAAAAATAAGAGGTGAGCTTTTCGACAAGGTTCAGACTCTCCCTGTGAGATTTCACGATTCAAGGACCACAGGTGAACTTATGAGCCGTTTTACCAATGACGTTGATAATATTGGTGTAATGCTCGACAGTGCTCTCATAAGTGTTGTATCAGGCAGTGCAACGCTTATATGTACTCTCATTTTTATGCTCTATACCAATGTTCCTTTGACGGTTATCACAATAGTGTTTTTGCCCATTTTTGCCCGCGGGGGAATAGCCATCGGAAAAATGAGCCGTAAATATTACCGCGGTCAGCAAGCAGCTCTCGGTGCAGTAAACGGTTATATCGAAGAAAGCGTTACAGGTCAAAAAGTTGTAAAGGTTTTCAATCATGAGGATGAATGTGTGGAAGAATTTAATACTCTCAATGCAGACCTGAGAGAAAAACAGTTCAGTGCACAATTCTACGGTGGAATCATGGGACCGGTTATGGGTAATCTCAACAAGGTGAGCTATGCCATAACTGCAGGAGTTGGCGGCATCCTTTGCATTCTTACTCATTTTGGAAGCATAGATTCTTCAAGTGTAATGTCGCTCACATTTGGTGGTCTCACAGCTTTTATGTCATTTGCAGCACATTTTTCACGTCCTGTTAACGAAGTATCCATGCAAATGAATTCCGTTTTCTCGGCTCTTGCAGGTGCCGAGAGAGTTTTTGCTGTTCTCGATGAACAACCCGAAACCGATAGCACCGAAAGCATTGAACTTAAAGATGTTAAAGGTTATGTTGAACTTAAAGATGTTACATTCGGATATAACCCCGATAAAGTAATTTTAAAGAATATTTTCCTTGTTGCCAAACCCGGTCACAAGGTTGCATTTGTGGGCTCCACAGGTGCCGGAAAGACAACTGTCACCAATTTGATTTCACGGTTTTATGACATTGATTCCGGAACTATAACTGTTGACGGAACAGATGTTTCAAAGATAAAGAGAAAGAGCCTTCGCTCAAACATTGCCATGGTTTTGCAAGACACCCATCTTTTCACCGGAACAGTTATGGAAAATATCCGTTACGGCAGGCTTGATGCCACAGATGAAGAAGTCATAGAAGCTGCCAAAACAGCAAGTGCGCATTCGTTTATTATGCGTTTGTCAGACGGTTATAACACTCTTTTGGAAGGAGACGGTGCAAACCTCAGTCAGGGTCAGAGACAGCTTTTAAACATTGCCCGTGCGGCAGTTTCTAAAGCTCCCATTCTCATTCTTGATGAAGCAACAAGCTCGGTTGACACTCGTACCGAGAAACACATAGAGCACGGCATGGACAGACTCATGAAAAACAGAACCACCTTTGTTATTGCACATCGACTTTCAACAATCAGAACAGCCGATGAAATTCTGGTTTTAGAAAACGGTGAAATAATTGAACGCGGAAATCATGACGAGCTTCTTGAAAAGCAAGGCAGATATTATGAACTATACACAGGTGCAGTAGAGCTCGAATGATATAAAATAAGAACATATATACCCATACCCACATATAATATAATAACCAGACAACCAAGTTGAGTTTTTGAAGGTTGTTCTATTATAAAGGGGGTATGGGTATGTTTTTACGAAATATTTTAAAAAAATTATGGGGATTTTGCATCCTTGGATTTGTGGCCGGAGTTTTCGTCGCCTTTGTTATGCCTCCTGTTGTAATTGCTATTATTGAAGGTGTGCTGCTTGGTGTTTTATGTGTAGCGGTATATTGCTGTAAATAATATATTTTTGGAGGATGTTGTATGAAAATAGTAGTTTGGAACGCACCGGGATTTTTTAAAAAATTTTTAAGAAAGGTTTTTAAAATTAAAAATTAAAACGAAGTGGCGTGTCAAAAGTGACACGTCCTTTTGTTTTGTATGTCGGAAAAAAGACATTGGTTTTTTGCTTATATTTTTTTAAAATCAGGAAATAATTAGAAATGACAGATACAAAAGAACAATCACGATTCTTATAATAATGCGTCTTAATTTTTGGATGAATTTTTAGCATAAACAACTTTGGTGTGAATATTATTAATATAGCTATAATTATCCGAAACAAGACGGGTAAAAAACTTATGAAAGGAATGAATCAAATGACAATGGATAATATCAGTGTCAACAATGATGCAAGGTTAACTGGAGAAGTGGTTGGAGACTTGGGTTTCAGTCATGAAATATACGGAGAGGCGTTTTATTCATTTACGCTTAAAGTAATGCGACTGTCTGATATCTGTGATTACATCAACATAACAGTATCCGAAAGGCTAATTCAGAACATGGATTTGTCCGATGGAAAAACAGTAACGGTGAGTGGTCAGTTCAGATCTTATAACAATTACAGTGAAACAGGTAACAAGCTCATTCTGACCGTGTTTGCAAGAGATATTATTTTGTATGATGAATCATGTGAGAGCGATGAAAATCCGAATTACATTTTCTTAAACGGATTCCTATGCAAAAGTCCTGTTTACCGCACCACGCCTTTTGGACGTGAGATAACCGACCTTTTGATTGCTGTAAACCGTGCCTACAACAAATCCGATTATATCCCATGCATTGCATGGGGCAGAAATGCAAGGTATTCATCATCGCTCAGCGTGGGTGACAACATAAAAATCTGGGGAAGAATTCAGTCGCGAGAATATCAAAAACGTATATCAGAAGATGAAATTGTAACAAAAACCGCATACGAAATATCCGTTTCGAAAATGGAAGTTAACTCCGGCGTATTGGATGGTGTTGACGAAGAAATTGTTTAAAATACAATTTTTTCCTGTAATATAAAAAGACTCTCAGTACACAATAGATATTGCAAATCAGTTTTGCAATTATATTTAAGGAGAGTTAAGTTATGTCTAAAAAGAATGTTGTTCCTGAAGCTAAGGAAGCTATGGAAAAATTCAAAATGGAAGCTGCATCTGAGGTTGGTGTAAACCTTAAGCAGGGGTATAATGGTGATTTAACATCAAAGCAGGCAGGTTCTGTAGGCGGTCAAATGGTTAAGAAAATGATCAAATCCTACGAAGAATCCATGAAATAAGCACTGTCCAGACCATAACAATTAAACATGCAAACCTTTAGGGTTTGCCGGACAGACCGATGCGGCAGTTGTGCCATATCGGTCTGTTTGACGTTAGCATTAACAAAGATGTTGAGACGGACAAAGTTTTTGTTCACAAAACAGCAAGTGTTGCATATATTTTCATATAAATGTAATAAATCCTTGAAAGGAAGAATGCTACATGTGTTCAATTTGTTTTATGGCAGATTTTAAATTTAATGATAATCTGAATCCGGGAATTCTGACAGTAATGGGAAAAACCATGAGGCATCGCGGAGTTGACGAATCGGGGGTATTCCTGAGCAAAAATGTTCTCATGCACCATAACCGAATGCATGTTTCGGATACCTCGTGCCAAAAACAACCTCTTACCGTTATTTTTAATCAAAAAAAATATACTGTTGTTTGTGACGGTGAAATCTATAACAGCAATGAACTTAAATGTGAATTGGAGCAAAATGGTGCAGTTTTCACTGTGGGCTGTGATGCGGAAGTTTTGCTTTGGTCATATATAATTTGGAAGGAAAATTGCACGGAACATCTGAATGGAATTTATTCATTTGCAATTTATGACGAGGAAGAAGGGGTTGTATTCGTGGCAAGAGACCGTTTTGGCGTAAAACCGTTCTTTTATGCTTTTGTGGGAAGCACCCTCATAGCTGCATCCGAAATTAAAGCTATTCTGGCACATCCGGGCATAAAACCAAAGGTTGACAAAACCGGGCTTTGGCAGCTTTTGTTTCTCTCGCCTGTAACACTTAATTCCGTAACTGTTTTCAGAGATATTTACGAACTTGCCCCGGGTGAAAAAGCCACCTTCAGTCGAAACGGTCTTAAAATTGAAAAATACTGGAAGCTTGAAGCAAAACCTTTTTCAGATTCTAAAGAAGCAGCTTTTTTCAAAATAAATAAACTTTTGTGTGATTCGGTAAAACAAAAAATGCAAAGCAATGCACCCGGCTGTATCTTTTTTTCAGACAATTGTGCTTCCGCGACAATAGCCGCAATTACTGCAAAAAATCAAAGGGAAAAGGGAGAGAAAATTGATACATATTCATTTGAATTTGAGTCAAATCACGATGGCTTTTACGGCAACTTGACAAACTTTCTCGGTACAAATCATACTTCGGTTGCACTGTCGCCGGAAGAAGTGACGCAGTGCATTTGTGATTCGGTTATTGCATGTGACTATCCGGGTCATACAGCCTTTGATTCTTCGCTTCTTCATTACACAAGAGTTGTGAAGAAACATCATACAACAGCACTTTGCGGCACGGGATGTGACGAAATATTCGGTATAAATCCCAATGTTTGCAATCAAGATGACATAAAAACCGAATTTTTTCCGTGGGTACCAAGCCCCTTTGCCAAACCAAAATTGTTTAAAGAAAACATTTCTTCTCCCAACGACGGTTTCAACTATCTTTTTGAAAAACTTAACAACGAAAAGAAGAATTACAGTTTTTTGGAAGATGACAGTGTTGAAATGAAAAATTCCAGAATTTTCACCAATGTTTCTGTTAACTATTTACTGAAGTCGCTTCTTGAAACCCAAAACCGCATGAGTATGGCAAGCGGAATATCACTAAGATTTCCTTTTGCCGATTACAGTCTTGCCGAGTATGTCTATAATGTTTCTCCCGACATAAAGCACGATAGTGTGACTGAAAATTCTTTGCTTAAAAATGCAATGAAAGATTATTTGCCCGAATATGCTTTGAATCGTTCTAAATCGTTTGATGAAAAAAACATTGTTGGTGGTGAATATGAAAAAGCCGTAACAGAACTTTTGAAAAAGGAGCTTTCGAAAAAGGGGACTCTTTTTTATGAAATTGCCGACCGCGATAAAATAAATTCAATGTTTATATCGGGAAAAGAAAACGGTTTTGGCGTGTTTGGAGCAAAAATAAATCTCATAACATGGCTGGTGCAGTTTGCCTATTGGCTTGAAAAATATGAAATTGTTCTCATATAAAAGCATAAAAAATGCGTGAAATAATTTGCTTCTTCCTTTTTTAGTGTCAGTTTAGCGACATACTGTTATTGAGCAGTGATGTGCTGTATGCAAACAGTACATCACTGTTTGTAAAATCCACAAAGTGCTCAAGTGCATAACTTTTGATATATCTTATATCTGCAAGGATGATTTTTTTGTAGCCGCCTGCAAGGAGCGGTGCCAGCGAACTTGCAAACGAGTCTCTGAAAATGACAAGTTCCTTGTCGCTTTCAGAGTTTGGATTTTCAATCTCAACAATGGCTTTGCTTCCGGATAGAAACATTTCATAAGGGTCTTTTCCCAATGCTTTTTCACTGTCATACAATTTTCCTTCATAAGTGTTGCCGAAGTCATCATAATATGTTATCTTGCAATTGTCGATTGTGTCGTTTGTAAGATAAAAAATTGTATCGGGCTTCGGATTTAATCCCGATTGTCCGGCATACACTCCGTAAAACGGTTTTGAAACCGTATTTATTTCATAGTCGGATAATGATAATTCAGTTCCTGTTTTTTCAGCAATCCTAAGGGCAATATCTGTGATTTTTTCTTGTCTCCAGTGAGAATCGGTTTTGTAATAGTCATCGGCATCAAGGAGATCTCTTATCTCAATATATTCCATGAACGGAACTTTATTTTTGAAATTTTCGATAAATGTGTCATAATCCATAGACGGATACCCGTTTTTTTCGGCCAAAACATAGTTTTTATCGGGTATGATTGTAAGATAGACATTTCCGACTTTGTCTTTGATGAAATTGTTATAAATATATGTGAATTTTTCGGCGGCATGCTCTGTCATGGCGTGGTTTTCTTCGGGGTCGAGTTTTGACAAATGCCCCTTAACCGAAAATATTTCATTGTTATCCTTTTTGCCGAGAATTTCTGTGATAAAATGCGCCTTTATGCTACGGAAACTTTCTCTTTTCGGAAACTGATCCGCCATATAGGTTTCAAATTTTTCCGCAAAATCTCCTGAAGAAATATTTTCGGAATTTAAAAGAGGTTTTTTGGCAAGTTCTCGCCGTTCACTGTCCGAAAAGACTTTTTTCGGGGATATTATAAAAATCAAGGATAACGAACATATTGTAAGTGAGAAAATAACAGTCGTGATAATATTTATAAGATTTTTATTCATTTTATAACCTCCGGTGTCAGAATTTAAAATACAAAAACGGATTGAAAGAGCCGTCAACAAGGTAGGCAGTGCAGACTGTAAATAATGTCAAAATGAAAATGATTTCACTAACTTCTAACGTGTTTTTTGCTAATTTCGATGTGGCAATTGCCGGTTGCATTTTCTTTAGAAGCGCAGCAGAAATTATAAGTCCGAGGATCAAAGTGGGAGCAAAGCTTTTTAAATAATAGATACTTTCCGGCGAGACAAGCGGCAGTTTAGAAAGCGAAAACATTGATGCAAGGTGGGTTAGTGCAGCATTTGGAGAATCTGTGGCAAAAATAACAAAGCTGACGGTTATAAAAAAGAATACATATATGTGACTTAAAATTTTTCGCTTCCCCAAAAATTTTAAAAGGAAAAATTTTTCAATTATAAGAAGAATTGCGAAATATATTCCCCACAACACAAAATTCCACTCGGCTCCGTGCCAGAAACCTGTAAGCATCCACACGGTGAAAATGTTTAAAAGCATTTTTGGTTTTGAACATCTGCTTCCGCCAAGGGGGATATATACATAATCACGAAACCATGATCCGAGTGTTATGTGCCATCTCCGCCAGAAATCGGTAATGGTTTTTGATGCAAACGGATATCGAAAGTTTTCGGGGAAATTGAATCCGAATATTTTGCCAAGACCAATAGCCATGTCGCTGTATCCGGAAAAATCAAAATAAATTTGAAGCATGAAAGAAATTATATATATCCAGAAAAACAGCACAGTTTTTTCACTGCTTTGGTTAAACAGTGCGCATAGTTCGCCGAAACTGTTTGCAAGTATAATTTTTTTTGAAAGTCCGTAGATAAAACGTTTTATTCCATATGCAATTTTTTCAAAGCTGTGTGTCCTTTGAGAAAGCTCTTTTTCAATGTGAGTATATCGTACAATGGGACCTGCAATAAGCTGCGGGAAAAATGATATATATGTCGCAAGATTTATAAAATTTTTCTGCGCTTTGGTGTTTCCGCGGTAAACGTCCACTGTGTAGCTGAGAATCTGAAAAGTATAAAAGCTTATGCCGATTGGCAAAACAACATTGAGAAGCGGAACGGAAATTCCAAATATTTTGCTGAAGTTTTCGATGAAAAAGTTTGCATACTTAAAGTAAAACAGTGTAGAAAGACTTGAAATTACCGAAAGCACGGTGAGAGATTTTGACAGAAGCGGTCTTTCATTAAACTTTTCTATGAGTATTCCGAATACATATCCCATAATTATTGATACAAGCATAACAGCAACAAAGCGCGGTTCTCCCCATGCATAAAATACAAGGCTCGAAACCAGAAGCACAAAATTCTTTGTCTGTTTTGGAGAAATAAAATAAAGCAGAGTAACACACGGCAAAAACATATATAAAAATGTCAGACTTGAAAACAGCATAAAACCACCTCAAAAATGATTTGTTTATGTTTTTCTCAAAACCCGAACCGCAAAAGGCCGGTCCGGGTTTTAGATTTATTTATTCAAAAGCTTTAGGACACATCACAAAAAGCACTTTATTGTCAATTGAATGACAAAGCATTTCCTCGGCTTCAACGCATATGTTCCACCTGAGATTTGCATTTTCTTTGAGTGTTGTTACCAGGCTTTTTGCAGCAGAAGAGTCCTGTGTAGTGAAAACATAGCCGACAAAAGGTATTGAACCTATTACCGGCGCAAACATCACACCTTCCGAAAAACCTTTAATCTCGGCATTGTCGAATCCGTTTAAAAGTCCCTCTTCAACGGGCATTGTGGCGCCGCTGAACTGCATTACAGGGTTTTCAAGAAGCTTATTTGCAATCTCTTCTGCACTTTTCGATGGTGATGAAGCCATTATGTTTTTAAAATCCGACAAAATAACATTTCCAACCGTTGAATTGTCAACCGTCGGCTCTGAAGGTGTCGGGTTAGGTTCGGGTTTTGATTCCGGCGATTGATTTCCGGGCTTTGCGGCAGGAGTGTTTTGTGTTGGCTTTGAAGAACTTACATCATTTTGAGTGCTTTGGATTGGGGGCTTTTCTTCCAAATCAACGGTGTTTGAAGTCTCTTCATCATCTTTCGGATTGGCTTCGTTGTCTTCTTCGAATTCGTCTTCGTTTGAGGAAAGTGCAGAATCTTCATGTTCTTGTGTTTCGATGTCAGAGGTTTGCGATGATTCAGGCTCTGAATTGTCAACAGGTTCGTTTTTCTTATTTGAACACGCAACAAGACTGAAAATTAATGTGAGCACGAGAGTCATTGATAATATTTTTTTCATTTTTAAGTCTGCTCCTTTGCAAAAAAATAAGTCATCGACGTTGAATTATGTCGATGACTGCTTGCTATATATAATACAAAAAAGTCGTGAAAAAAGTTTCATAAAATCCAAAAAATATTGCAGGTAATTTATGTCAAATCAAAGCTGTTTTTCAATTGATGCTCTTATCATGTTAATGGTATGGTCTGAATTTTCAAGTTCGCCGTTATCTATCATGGCTGTAGCTCCGTAAAGGATTGAACGTATGGCAAATACAGCGGTGGTTTTGTTGAAATCATCATTGTTTTCCCAAAGAAGGTCGAGCAACGAAGAAATTTTGTCTGTAATCTCAGACATAATGTTGTAGCCGAAAGACCCCACTGACTGAGGTTTGAGCATGAGCACCGAATGAAAATTGGGATTGGCAATCCAGAATTTTACATATGAAATGCAAATTTCAATAAGTTCCTTTTTGGGATTGTCGGAAAAAAGCTCCGATACCTGATTTTGCAAAAGATGCCATTGCTTGTGAATGTAGAGTGCAATTTCCGAAATAAAGTCTTCTTTGCTTTTAAAATGCTTGTAGGGGGCAGCGCATGATACATTGCAAAGGGATGCCACACGCCTCAGCGAAAAATCACCGACTCCGTGGTTTTCAATTTCTTGCATTCCTGCAATAATGAGCTTTTGTTTAACAGTTTCAAATCCATCATAAATATCCATGATAAAAACCTCATATTATTTTTATTGATTTAGTATAACATAAAATTGTGGAATAATCAATACGAGGAAATATTTAAAAAAACACTTGACAAATAAAAATAAAGTGGTATAATACATTTAACAAGTGCAAGTTAACAGTGTTAACTTTGATTGGGAGGTCAATATGGATAAACTTCAGTCAGCAAGAGAAATTATAAATAAAGTAGACAAAGAAATGGCGAAACTGTTTTGTGAGCGCATGGAGGCGGCAAAGCTTGTTGCCGAACACAAAAAGGAACACGGTATGCCGATTTTTGATGCTAAAAGAGAAGCAGAAGTTATCGAGAAAAATTCTTTGCTGGTTGATGATGAAGAACTCAGAGGCTTTTATGTTAATTACATAAAATCTCTTATGGATATTTCAAAAAACTATCAGCATAAACTTCTTGAGGGCGCCCGCATTGCCTACAGTGGTGTTGAAGGTGCATTTGCCTATATTGCCGCCAAACGCATTTTCCCCGATGCAACTCTAAAATCCTATGCAAGCTTTGAAGAAGCCTATGCATCGGTTGTCAGCGGTGAATGCGACAGCGTTGTTTTGCCTGTTGAAAACAGCTATGCAGGCGAAGTTGCTCAGGTTGCAGATCTTATGTTTGAAGGTTCACTTTTTGTTAACGGTATCTATGATCTTCACATAACTCATAATTTGCTCGGTGTTCAAGATGCCGAAATATCCGACATAAAAACCGTAATCAGTCATCCTCAGGCTCTCAGTCAATGTGCAGATTACATTAAAAGAAAAGATTTTTCTTCGATTCAGGCTTCAAACACAGCAATGGCTGCTCAAAAGGTTTCCGACCAAAATGACAAATCTGTTGCCGCAATTGCCAGTCGTGATACCGCAAAGCTCTATAACCTCAAAGTTTTGGATCATCACATTAACACAAGTAATACCAACGTGACACGATTTGCAGTTTTTTCAAGAGCTGAAAATTCTTCTCCTGCGATGAATGATTTCATTCTCATGTTCACGGTTAACAACGAGGCAGGCGCTCTTGCAAGTGCAATCAACATAATCGGAAAATACGGTTTTAACATGAAAGCTCTTCGAAGCCGTCCCATAAAAGAAGTTAACTGGCAATATTATTTTTATGTCGAAGCCGAAGGCGATATTTCCGGTAAAATAGGGGAGATAATGCTTTCCGAGCTTTCTGAGTGCTGTGATAAGGTAAAGGTTGTGGGACGTTTTTCAGGCGAAACAATTCTTTCCGACGAGGAGGAACAATAATGAACATTCACATGAATCTTGGCGAAAACAGCTATGATATAAAAGTTGAAAGAGGAATCTTGAAAAAGGTTTCCGAGGAACTCAATCTTAACCGAAAGGTTTTTGTTATAACCGACAGCGGTGTTCCGAAGCAATATGCCCAAGCCGTTGCCGCTCAATGCAAAGATGGTCACATTGCAACTGTTGAAACCGGTGAAGAGTCGAAAAGCATTGCGGTTTTCGAAAGTCTTCTCAAAAAGATGCTTGAGCTTGGCTTCACACGGGGTGATTGTGTAGTTGCAGTCGGCGGTGGAGTTGTGGGTGACCTTTCGGGTTTTGTTGCGTCGGCATATATGCGAGGTGTCGATTTCTATAACATTCCCACAACCGTTCTTTCGCAAATTGATTCCTCAATCGGAGGCAAGGTTGCAGTTAACGTGGACGGCATCAAAAACATTGTGGGTGCATTTTATCAACCCAAAAAGGTTATCATTGACCCCGATGTTTTGTCAACTCTTCCTCAAAGACAAATTTCAAACGGTCTTTCGGAAGCGGTTAAAATGTCTCTCACATTCAATGAAGAAATTTTCAGAATTTTTGAAAACGAAAACCCATGGGATAACATCGATAAAATTATCATAGAATCTTTAAAGCTCAAAAAGTTTGTTGTTGAGCAAGACGAAAAAGAATCCGGACTCCGAAAAGTTTTAAATTTCGGACATACCATCGGTCATGCAATCGAAAGCGATACGAATCTGTCGGAGTTATATCATGGCGAATGTGTGGCATTGGGCATGATTCCAATGTGCAGTGAAATTGTTCGTCAAAGACTCATCCCGGTGCTTCAAAAGCTTAATCTTCCCACCAAGGTTTCTTGTAATCCCGATGCTGTCATTGAAGCAATGAGTCATGATAAAAAAGTTAAAAACGGCAAAGTGACAGCAATTTTTGTTGAAAAAGCGGGAAGCTATGTAATGAAGGATATGCCATGCGATGAACTCAAAGCAGGCATAGAACTTGTTCGGGAAAAGGGAGAGTAATTATGAAAAATACATTCGGTCAAAGTGTAGCCTGCACACTCTTTGGCGAGAGTCACGGCTCCGAAATAGGCATTGTCATAGACGGTCTTGCACCGGGAATTGATGTTGACGAAGATTTCATTTCCTCACAGCTCAGTCTCAGAAGACCCAAGGGTCGCATTTCAACAGCCCGAAGAGAAGCAGATGAATACCGCATCGTAAGCGGTGTTTTTGAAGGCAAAACAACCGGAAGTGCAATTTGCATTCTTATTCCAAATTCCGACACAAAAAGCAAAGACTATTCATCCACTCGTATGCTTGCCCGTCCCGGGCATGCAGACTACAGTGCAAACTGCAAATACCACGGTTTTGAAGACTACCGCGGCGGCGGACATTTCAGCGGAAGAATAACCGCTCCCCTCGTTGCCGCAGGTGCAATTGCAATTTCTGCACTTTCAAAAAAAGGCATATACATCGGCACGCACATCAAAGAATGTGCCGGTGTGTCAGATGTTTCATTCACAAACATTGCCCAAGACATTAAAAAGCTTGGCTCCATGGAGTTTGCAGTTCTTTCCGAAGAAAAAGCCGCACTCATGCAAAGTGCAATTTTGGATGCGGCAAATGACGGCGATTCTGTTGGTGGTGTGCTTGAGACCGCCGCAATTGGTGTTCCTGCAGGTGTTGGTGAGCCGTGGTTCGATTCGGTTGAAAGTGTTCTTTCTCATATTCTTTTTTCCATTCCGGGCATAAAAGGCGTTCAGTTTGGTCTGGGCTTTGACTTTGCAACAAAAAGAGGAAGTGATGCAAACGACAGTTTCCAAATGGAAAACGGAAAAGTGATTACCAAAACAAACAATAACGGTGGCATTAACGGCGGTATCACAAACGGTATGCCTATTGTGTTTTCATGCGTTGTGAAACCGACACCAACAATATATAAAACACAACAGACAGTTGATTTTATAAACGGCAAAGATGCCGAAATAACCGTGCAGGGAAGACACGATCCCGCCATAATCCACAGAGCGCGTGTGGTGGTAGACAGTGTTACGGCACTTGCTCTTTGTGACATGCTTTCACAAAGATACGGCACAGACTGGCTGGCAAATTAAGGAGAAGCCTGAAAATGAAATACGGACTTATCGGCGAAAAGCTGGGTCACAGCTTTTCGAAAGAAATACACGAAAAAATTGAAAATTATGATTATCGTCTGCAGGAAATTGCAAGGGAAGACCTTGATGACTTTATGACAAAGCGTGAATTTGTTGCCATCAATGTAACAATTCCCTACAAAGAAGCTGTCATTCCTCATCTTTCGTCCATTGATGACAAAGCAAAGGCAATCGGAGCCGTAAACACCATTGTCAATTCAAACGGAAAGCTTCATGGCTACAATACCGATTTTCTTGGTATGGAAGCTCTCATCAAAAAAGCAGGCATAGAGCCTGAAGGCAAAAAGGTTATTATCCTCGGAAGCGGCGGTACAGCCAAAACAGCCTTTGCGGTTGCAAAATACATGGGTGCATCCGATGTGATTTGCACAAGTCGCACGGGTAGGGGAGAGTGCATCACCTACGAAGAACTCTATGAAAATCACAGTGATGTCGACATAATAATCAACACAACCCCCTGCGGAATGTTCCCAAACTGCGGTGATGTTCCTGTTGAAATTGACCGTTTTCCAAAGCTTTCGGGAGTCATTGATGCAATTTACAATCCGCTCAGAACAAATCTCGTGCTTTCTGCTCTGAAAAAAGGCATAAAGGCAGAGGGCGGTTTATATATGCTTGCATCTCAGGCTGTTTTTGCGGCAGAAAAATTCACAGGTAAAACCTATGATTTGTCAGTGACAGACAAGGCATATAACGACATTTTTTCATCAAAAGAAAACATTGTATTAATCGGTATGCCTGCAAGCGGAAAAACAACGGTAGGGAAAATTATTTCCAAAATCACTTCAAGAGAAATCATAGATACGGATGCCATGATTGTTGAAAAGGCTCAAATGGAAATTACCGATATATTTGAAAAATACGGAGAAAAATATTTTCGTGATCTCGAAAGCGAATGTGTAGAAGAGGCTTCGGCAAAAAATGGATGCATAATAGCAACCGGTGGTGGTGCAATTCTCAGAAAAGAAAATGTTGATTCACTTTCAAGAAACGGAAAAATATATTTTATAGACAGACCCCTTTCTTCGCTCATTCCAACATCAGACAGACCCCTTGCAAGTGATGAAGAGGCAATCAGAAAACGATATACCGAGCGCTATTGCATATATTGTGATAGCGCAAACGAAATAATTGACGCAGATTGCAGTGCCGATGAGGTTGCTAAAAAGATTCTCAAACAGCACTATTTGCAAACGGAGGTGCAATAACAATGAAGATTAAAATTGAAAAATCAAAAGCAATGGGCATTGTTAAGGCGCCACCATCCAAGAGCATGGCACATCGCATGCTCATATGCTCCGGTCTTGCCCAAGGAACAAGCGTTGTCCGCGGAATTGCTCCGTCGGAAGATGTTTTGGCAACTCTTGACTGCCTTGAAGCTTTGGGAGCAAAATATTCGGTTGATGGCGACACGGTAACCATGACCGGAACTGATGCAACACTACCAAATTCAAATGAACTGTTTTGCCGTGAGAGCGGAAGCACACTTCGCTTTTTTATTCCCATTTGTCTTATGAGTGGTTCGTCACATGTTCTTCACGGAAGCGAAACCCTTTTAAAAAGACCTATGTCGGTGTATGAGGATATATGCAAAGAACAGGGCATTGAATTTGAAAATGACGGCAAAACCATAAAGGTAGGCGGAATGCTCAAACCGGGAAACTACCGTGTTAAAGGCAACATAAGCTCCCAGTTTATAAGCGGTTTGATATTTGCCCTTCCACTCCTCGACGGAGACAGCACAATCAGCATTGCTCCGCCAATAGAGAGTTGTTCCTATATCAACCTTACCATAGACGCACTTTCTCAGTTTGGCGTTGAAGCAAAATGGACCGATGAACGAACAATATTCATAAAGGGCAATCAATCCTATAAACCGGGGGAGGTCAGTGTAGAAGGCGACTATTCAAATGCGGCATTTTTTGATAGCCTCAATGCTCTTGGCGGTGAAGTGACTGTTGAAGGTCTCAGCGAGAACAGTCTTCAGGGCGACAGGGTATATTCAAAATATTTTGAAATGCTCAAGCGCGGCACACCGACGATTCACATTTCCGACTGTCCCGACTTGGGTCCCGTTCTTTTTGCACTCGCAGCCTGCAAAAACGGAGGAGTGTTCACCGGAACTGCAAGGCTCAAAATAAAAGAAAGTGACCGTGCGGCATCAATGGCACAGGAGCTTGAAAAATTTGGTGTATCTGTCAAGGTGAATGATGATTCGGTTGTTGTGTATCCTGCAGATTTTCATGAACCAAATGAAGTTTTGAACGGTCACAACGACCACCGTATTGTAATGTCACTTGCTTGCATGCTCACTCTCACAGGGGGCGAAATAAACGGTGCAGAAGCCGTGAGCAAAAGTATGCCAAACTTTTTTGAAACACTAAAACAAATTGGAATCAAGGTGAAAGAAATTGCAGATAATTAACAAAAACATTAAAATTCTTATTGTGGGTCTTGGTCTCATTGGAGGCAGTTATGCAAAAGCACTTCGCAAAAAAGGGTTTTATGTAACCGCAATAACCAATGACCAAAAATCCATAGATTATGCACTTAATGAAAAAATCATAGACGAAGGTTATGACTATGTCAACGAAAAAGCTGTCAGTGATGCAGAACTTGTTGTTTTTGCTCTCTATCCAAATGTTTTTGTTGAATGGGTAAAACAGCATGGGCATTTGTTTTCTAAGGGGACAATTATCACCGATGTTACCGGTGTTAAGCAGTGCATTGTATATGATATTCAAAACAGCCTTCCTCAAGGTGTTGAATTCATAGCTGCTCACCCCATGGCAGGTAAAGAGGTATATGGTGTTGAAAACAGTGATGACAAGATTTTTGAAGGTGCAAACTACATTGTTGTGCCAACCGAAAAAAACACTCCCGAAGCAATTGAAACCTGCAAAGATCTCGGCAAGGTGATGGGATTTAACCGTATATCGGTTCTCTCTCCCGAAGAACATGACAAAATGATTGGCTTTGTTTCACAGTTGACTCACGTTATTGCAGTCGGGCTCATGACCTGTAGCGACAATGAACATCTTGTGGACTACACCGGAGACTCGTTCAGAGACCTCACACGAATTGCACGAATAAATGAAAACATGTGGAGCGAGCTGTTTATGCTCAACAAGGATGCTCTTCTCAAGCAGTTTGACACATTTATTGAAGAATGTAATACTCTTAGAACCATGATAAAAGAAGAGGACACAGAAAGACTCAAAGAAAAAATGAGGCTTTCTACAAAACGAAGATCTCTTTTCGATAAAAAATAAGTATAACAACTATATGAAAGAAGGATTTTAACAATGAATATGATATTTGAAAGAAAACTCCCCATCCCAATGGAAGTTAAAGAAATGTATCCCGTGTCACACGACATTGCAGAAATAATTAAAAAAAGAGACATTGAAATTGCTGATATTTTCTCGGGAAAATCTGACAAACTTATCTTAATCATCGGACCTTGTTCTGCCGACAACGAAGACAGTGTAATCGATTATATCACTCGTCTCAGAGAAGTTCAGGAAAAGGTTAATGACAAAATCTTCATCATTCCCCGAATCTACACCAACAAACCACGTACCACAGGTGACGGCTACAAAGGTATGCTCCATCAGCCCGATCCCAACGAAAAACCCGACATGTTTAAAGGTATTGTTGCCATAAGAGAACTCCACATAAGGGCTCTCAAGGAAACCGGATTTTCGTGTGCCGATGAAATGCTCTATCCCGAAAACTACAGATACTTAAATGACATTCTCGCCTATGTGGCAATTGGTGCAAGAAGTGTCGAAAATCAGCAGCATCGTCTCACAGCCAGCGGTCTCGACATTCCCGTTGGAATGAAAAATCCCACCGGTGGCGATCTTTCGGTTATGATGAATGCAATCACAGCCGCACAGCATAAGCACACCTTTATCTACCGCGGATGGGAAGTTCATTCTCAGGGCAACCCCCTTGCTCACGCAATTCTCAGAGGCTATGTGAACAAACACGGTCAGTCACTTCCAAACTATCACTATGAAGACCTTTTGTCACTTGCTTCTCTTTATGAAAATTCATCTCTTGCAAATCCTGCGGTTATTGTTGATACAAATCATGCAAATTCGGGCAAACAGTATCTCCAGCAGTCACGTATTGCAAAAGATGTCCTTCACAGCTGTCATCACGACAGTGCCATCAAAAAGATTGTTAAAGGCTTCATGATTGAAAGCTACATCGAAGATGGCGCGCAGAAAATTGGTGAGTGCGTATACGGAAAATCTATCACCGATCCGTGTCTTGGTTGGGAAAAGACTGAAAGACTTATATATGATCTTGCAGAACAGTTATAAAAAATGTGGATGTAAATTAGAAGGTAATTTACATCCACATTTTTTATTTAAAAATCAAATATTCGGGCAAAAGGTAATTCACATTCTTTTTGATTAAAACATCATTTCCGATTTTTCCAAATTCAACCGGTACTCTTTCACCTTTAATGTCAACATAATATATTTCGCTTACATCTTCCATTGTATTGGGAAGATGAATTTTAACTTCGTCAAGACTGTCTTCACAAAGGTTCACAAGGGTAAGCATTGCTTTAAAATCAGTACCTGTATCAGCTTTAGGAAGATTTAACAGAGCAAAAACATCGGGTGCATCCTTAACATACCAGAAACTGTCCGAACACCATGAAAGCAAATCCTGAATGAGCCTTTGTCTGCGATAAGTGTAGAGTGCCTGAGAGCGGTTGCCGTCAAGTGTCATTCCCATAACAACAATTTTTCCGCCAAGAGAATTTTCAAATCTTGTCATGGTGGGGCAGATATAGTTTTGCAGACCGTCGTAATACTCTGTTACAACCTCGCACTTTTCGTCTGTGACGGTAAGCTCAAGCATTTTTCCGTTTCCTTCTATAGATAGCAAATGAGCACAGTGCATATTTCTGCCACTTCCGTCATTGACGAATTTTTCGCATATAATTTCTCTTGTCCCAAGGTCATAGACAAGATTGTTTCCTTCGGTAACATCCTTTCCCATACTTACACCAAGGTATTTACCAAAACCACGGTCACAAAGCTTCTTTGCCGCCTCACCGTCAAGGAAAATACCTTTTGAAAGTGCCGTTATTATCTCTTCATCACTTGAATACTTTGCTTGTCTCACATCCCAGAATTTTACGTCTGATTCAAGGGTTGTGTATGGGATACCGAAACGACCTATACAGTGTGACCACAGAGAAATATAATCTTTTACGCTTGTGTCATATGTGTTATAAAACGGGTCATAGCAAAGACCAACACCTGAAAGCTCACATTTTTTTGCAAGTTTATTAATTGCATTAAAGCGTGTTCTTTCACGATCAAACATTTTTCCGTATGCAGTCTCTTCTGTTTGCTCATCAAGAAGAGATGCCACCTGAAATGTTGAGCCGTCAAAACCGCAGGAATACATTGTTCCCATAAGGGCATTCATATGAGAGCCCGATGTGAAATGTCTTGTGTGAGGGAATGTGTCGGATTCGTGATAGAAAAGAAAATCCTTCGGGATATGCTGCTTTGAGTAAATTGCGTGGAACGTGTTTTCGGGAAGTTTTTTTGCCTTAAATCCGCAGTAGAATGTTCCGTAGATTCTTGAAAAGGGTGTGTGATTTTCTCCGGCAAGAGCTTTTGCAATTTCATAAGTGCCGCCGCCTTCAAAGTCTACCCCTCCCGATTGCATATAGCCTATGGGAATAGCAGGGTTTATGAGGTCTATAGCTTTTCTCATTTCCTCAGCAAAATTAACAAGTGAGTTTTTAAGATTTTCTCTCCACAGCTTTGCAATTTCAATATCTTTTGGTGAGTCATTTGAAAAAATACTTGCAAGTTCTTCTCTTGAATAATACTTTCCCGTAAGCTTTTCAAAGGCTTTCAGATGATACTTGCAAAAACATCCTTGAGCCGCCGCAATTGAAAAATCGTCCTCGGTAATAATAAAATCAGGCTTTGCAATTGATGCAAATAGTGTAATGTCTTCGCAGAACCGTTTTATGTATCCGGGGTCAGACGGACAGTTTGAAAACGGATGACTTTCGCCGTTTATCTTAACCTGGCGGATAAAATCTTCGGAGGGACCGGTTTTGAGTGTTCCGGTAATCCACCATCCAAGTTCAATGCCAAGGGGGGCAATTTCGCTTTTTACTTCGTTGAATATTTCCGCTCTTTCGATAAACGATTCCTTTGGAGGATAGTGGTGCCCTCTCCAGGCTGCACTTGGAGCGGTAAGCATATAACGGACAAAGCCATAATTTTTGTGTAGATGCATTATGTCTTTTACAATTGCATCCTTCGTTGGGTGGTTAAGCTCGAGGTTTAACGGAATGATAATATCAAGTTCATTTGGATTGTGTTTTTTCATAATGAACCTCCTTGATTATTGTGTATATGTGGTGATTTAAATTGGAGTTTGTCGAGCTGACAGCAAACAAGGCTGAAGCGAAAGCCGCCCCTGCCTAAGGGGAGGTGGATTTGCCGTAAGGCAAAGACGGAGGGGTACGAAACGCAGGAATATTAATGCTTTCAGCAATACCCCTCAGTCAGTTTCGCTACGCTCACTGCCACCTCCCCTTAGGCAGGGGCGGCTTTCGCTTCAGCCCAATTCAATCTCCCCGATAACCCCCAATTTAATTTATAAATAAATTTCATTTGTATTGTGTCCGGCTATCATTTAAAAAATTATTTGATATAAGCTCCGTTTTCGATAAGTTTTTCTCTCAAAAGCTTAATATCCACATCTGTCGCCCGGCAATCAGACTTAATTATGAGCGATGCCGCAGTACCTGCCGCCTGCCCGGTCACAAGACAAGTCGGCATAACTCTGAGACTTCCGTATGTCATACGGTCACACGAAATGATTCTTCCGCAGGTAAGCAGATTTGAAAAACCTTTCGGAACAAGAGAGCGGTACGGTATTCCATGGCTTTCGCCTTTTTCGTAGTGAAACTCACCGTGGTCTTTTTCATCTTTATAAAATGTGTTTTTCCTTTGCTCTCCGTGAATGTCAATGTAGTAGCAATTTCTGCCTATTTCGTCATTAAAGCTTCTTTTTTCTATATAATCTTCCGCGGTAAACACATATTCTCCAATAATTCTTCTTGATTCTCTTGTTCCCATTACGTTTGCAGTGGCGGTTACGGAAGATTCGCCAAAAGCATCCGGGAAATAATCTGCAAGGGCATTTTTGTATTCATGAGCTATTTTTCTGCCCTTCATCATAAGTTCAGACATTTCTTCGACCTTTTCACTGTCACCATCCCATATGTGACCTGCATTAAATCCAACAGTTCCGCGGTTTATAATGTGATCACAAAAATGGTCATCGGTAATAAGTGGGAATCTTTCATCTGATATTATATCATAAATCTGTGATTTGTGATTTCCTGCATTAAGAACGGGAATATCTTTGTAAGCTTCTATGTTGATGTTTGAAATTGCAAAGCAGAGAGATGAAGCCTGAAGCTCACCGTTTTCTCCGCCTTTTTGAAATTCCGCTCCCGAAAAGAACGCTAAATCACCGTCGCCCGTTGCATCAACATACACTTTTGCGGTGTATTTAGTAAGTCCTGCTTTGTTTGCAACGGTGATGGATTTTATTTCTCCGTTTTCACTTTCGGCATCGCAAACAAAGCTGTGAAAAATAACCTTTGCTCCGCTTTCGATGAGCATATCGTCATATATAATTTTAAGTTCTTCGGCACATATGGGAACCCAATCTATTTTGGTTTTGTCTACAGTTGGCATTTTTTCTTTCAGTTTTTCAAAAACTTCAAATGCAATACCTCGATAACAGATGTTCTCACCGTCAGAAAACGGAGTCCACGCAGGCACAAGACCGGATGTTCCCATTCCGCCAAGGCATCCTGTCTGCTCAATAATGAGTACCTTTGCACCCTCTCTTGCGGCTGCAACTGCAGCGGCTACTCCGCCGGGACCGCCTCCTGCTATAATTATGTCGTAATTGCTATTTGTTTTCATTTTTTTCTCCTATATATCTAATTGGTAAAAGTTCAAATTACATTATGCTGGCACCATTTTCTATTAATTTCTCCTGCAAAAGCTTAACATCAACACTGTGCGTATTCACACCCGCCTGTTTTGCCACGGCAATTCCGGTTCCTGCCGCCTGACCGAGACAAGCACAGATTGGCATAATTCTCACTGCCGAGTGTGCTTCGTGAGTTGCTGAAAGACATCTTCCGCAAACAAGCATATTGTCAAGCTCTTTGGGAAGAAGAGCGCGATAGGGAATGCGGTAGAATTCTTCATCTTTAAAGTGATGCTGAGTTGTACCGGTTCCCGACGGGTTATGAATGTCAATGCCGTAGTTCCCAAGTGCGATTGTATCGTCAAAATCTTTAAATTCTATGAGGTCTTTTTCGTTTATAACATAAACGCCTTTGAGCTTTCGGCTTTCTCTCACACCTATTGCGGGAGCAACATTTAACAGGCTTGCGTTTTCAAAGGCTTTGGAGTTTTCTTTTAAAAATTTAATGAGTTCTCCAACCTGCTTTCTGCCGAGAATTTCAGCCTTGCTTCGTTCAATTGCATCAACGGGATTGTGCATAACAACTCTTGTGGAGTTAAAATGAATTGTATCGTCACCAAGTCCGTAGAACACAAGAATGTTTTCGCGTTTGTTAATGAGCTTGTTTTCTTCACGGAGTTTTTTGTATTTTTCCTGCAAAACCGAAAATTCTTCTTTGAAAAGGTCAAGATTTACCTTTCCCATCCTAAAGCAGGTGGTCATTGGCTGACAAAGGCTGTCGGCTTCTCTTCCGAGCTGAAAATCACAGTTTGTCATTGCAATAAGGTTACCGTCGCCTGTTGCATCAATAAAATAGTCACCGTAAACTTTAAGATTTTCAAATCCTGTTGTTACTTTCAGTCCGGTTATTTTTCTGCCTGATTTTATTGCTTCGTACACGGTTGCATGAAAGAGTACATCCACGCCTGCTTCTGTCACCATTTCGTCAAAAATTAATTTAAATGTTTCCCAGGACTTGTCTCCATAGGCTTCGTGACGAGCTCTTATTTCTGTGAATATTCCGTCACACAAAAGAGTTTTTTTTCCGTAGGTTTTATATTGAACAAAGGGGTAAACAAGATTTTTGGTAATGGCTCCGCCAAGGTTGCCGGAGTTTTCAATCAAAAGGACACCAAGACCTTCTCTTGCAGCACTTACCGATGCTGCAATGCCGGATATTCCTCCGCCGACAACAATTAAATCATATTTTTTCAAAATAAATCACCTCAAAAAAAATAATAACATATTATATTTACTATTTCTTATATTAGAGAAACAAAAACTTGAAAAAAAGATACATTTATGATATGATATATTAAAAATATGTTTCCGGAGGTAAAAATGGACTATATTTCTTTAGAGAATTTTATAAGTTTCCTTGAATACGGAACGAAACTTCACATAGGTGTACTTTTTTTCGGTAGCTACGGCAACGAAAAATGTGTACTCAGTAACGAAAGAAAAATCCATTCAGGAAAGCTGTGTGAGGAATTTAAAAGCCTTGGCAGAAATGGATTTAAAAGGTGTTTGAGATGCAGAAATCTTGCACTTAAGAAGGCTCTTTCTGAAAAGATGGATTTTGGCGGACTTTGCATCAACGGAATTTATGAATACACAAAACCGGTTATTATAGATGAAAAGGTTGCGTGCGTTATTTTTATCGGTAATATTTTGACGGATGAGGGCAGGGAAAAAATCAGCAAGAGAATAGATATTCATACGGATATCGAAAACCTTACGGAGTCGGGCTTTGATTTTGAAAAATGCAAAAAACTTGCACTGATGGTTGAAGGACACATAAGAATACTTCTCGACAAATATTCCAATGAAGAAAAAAGCACCAATTCCCTGATTGAAAACATAAAAAGTTACATAAAATCCAATCTTGAATCGGAGCTTGAAATAGGCTCTGTTGCAAAAATATTTCACTTTAATCCGAAATATTTAGGCAGACTCTTCAAAAAGGAAACAAACACATCCATAAGTGAATACATTTGCACCAAAAGACTTGAGAGAGCCGCAAAGCTCCTTGGCACATCGGGGGAATCGGTGCTTAACATATCCTACAGCGTCGGCTTTAAAAATGTAACATATTTTAACAGAGTGTTTAAAAATAAATACGGGGTTTCTCCGAAGGAATATCGAAAAATGAAATCACATTTTTGATTACGAATTTTTTCATTGTTTACCGAATAGCAGGTATATGTTATACTATTCAATTTATTTTATAAATTTTTTTACTATTGCTTTCAAAGTAATTATTGCAAAGCTAAGTCCAATCATTGCCTGAAGAAAATAACCAAAAAAGCTGTCAAATGCAGGAATGATTTCTTTAATAACTAAAATGTTGCCTGCAACCAACAAAAAGCAAATAAGCTTGATTTCAAGTTCGTTTCTTTTTTGCGCGGACATTTTTTGGGGTTTGGTTTTTACTTTTTCGCAGGACAAAGAATAATTGTCTGCACAAATTGATTCTGAATTATAAAATTGATTTTTGGTTACAGCATTATACATAAGATTAACCTCCTGTCGGAATCATTAGTTTTTGTTCTATAATCAGAGTATAATGCATCACGTGTCCTATAAAAAGTACACCATGTTGCTTTCGGGCTTTCGGGAGCTTTTTAATGGTAAAGTGATTAATATCATCCTTAATTGTAAAATAATACACATAAGGCTGCTTCGTTAATTTTATAATTGAATAAATTGGAGTTTAAAATAAGCGATTGTAGGGCAGGGGCTTGCTCCTGCCGACAAAATTAAACGGGAACGAGCAAGCCCGTTCTCTACCAATTCAATATTCAAAACGGCTCGACAAACTTCAAATTACCGCATAATTACGTTGATTATACGCTTAAAGAGACAGCTCCTTTTTAAATTCTTTATTGTTTATAAAAATATTTTAAAGCAATGGTTTTATTGTTTTTTCCATTCTGTCTGCCATGAGCATAAAGCCGAGGTCATTAGGATGCAAACAGTCCACCGAGCATGAATCCCATCTGTCTCCCCAAAATTCTTCGCCGTCAACATAATACACATTTCTGTCGCCCGAAGCGATTGCTCTGTCATAGATTTCTTTGATTATGTCGCGTCTTTCATACCAGTTTATGCCGCATCTGAAGTTGGTGGTCGGAGCTGTTACCATAATTATCGGAGTGTTGGGGCAGATTGCACGATAGTGCTTGTAGAATTTTTCGTGAGTTTCCTTCAAAAACTCGGGTGTCGGAGCATTGTTGTCATAATCCATCACAAAAATGTCGGGATTAACCGATGCTATGTAATCTGCCATGGCAAGCTCTCCGAAAGCACTGCCCGAAAATCCGAGATTGATGTGGTCAAAGTCCAGACGGTTTGAAAGCAGGTTTGTGTAGGCAAGACCCGGTCTTGAAGCACATGCTCCCTGTGTTATGGATGAACCATAGAACAAAACCTTTTTCTTGCATTCATATTCCGGAGCTTTTTCAAATGATGCTTTTTCGCAAAGACCAATGTACACATCGTCAACATCAATATATAGCGGAAAGTTTATGGTTATCAGTCTTTTTTTTGCAGTTTCAAACTTGCATATGCCGTCATAACCGTCTTTTGCATCAACAGGCGGAACAAACATTTTTCTAAATCTTTTGTTTTCATAAAGGTCAAAGCCTGCCTTGCCCGTGAGAGGCATGTGGGGTGATGCTTGTTGCATCGGAAGCTTAACGCTTATTGCAACATATGGCGAATCAGTCACAAAACGGATTCTTCCGCCTGCGGTGTTTGTATGTTGAATTAGTGTGCCTTCATTCACACTCTTTGCGGCATCTTCGGGCATTCTTCTGAATTTTTCGTCATAAAGAAGTCCGAAAAGGCAAAAGTCGTTTTCCTTAACGTTGTAAAACACAATGTCGGGCTCGCTGATGTTTGTGTCAACAACAAAATTTTTATCTATCTCATGAAGTTTTTTCATTTTAATCGCCTCCAAGAAATAATTATACTTTAATATAAAGAAAAGTCAAGTTTAAAAACATTAAAAATATGAAAACATACTGTTCTTTCAAATATCGACAAATGGTAGTGACATTTTAATACATCTATGGTATAATTTAGAAAATAATTTTGCAAAAGGGGTGAGCTTCATGAAGAAAGAAATAGAAATCTATATGTGTGATGATGACGAAGCTTTTATACGAGCAGTAACGCCGTTAATTTCGAACTTGATAGGAGAAAACAGAAGGATAAAAATCACCGAGTTTTTAGATGGAGATTCACTTATAAAAAAGTGTAAAACAAACATTCCGGATGTAGTGTTTTTGGATATTGATATGCCGGGAATGAATGGATTTGAAATTGCAGACAAATTACACGCTAATAACATGGACATGTGTATAATATTCTTGACATCATATGATGATATGGTTTATCGTTCATGGAGTTATCAACCGTTTTGGTTTGTCAGGAAATCACATCTTCAAGATTTAAATTTGGTTTTATCACAATTGCTAACCAAAATTGATTCAATGTATGAAAAGATTTGCGGTATTGTTGAACTTTGTATTGACTCTAAAATATACGAAATAAATATAAATACCATTACAAGTATTTATTCACACAAACATTATATTATTTTAGAGGAAAATTATAAAGAAGTATTAAAGATACGCGGAAAAATATCGGATATCGAGGCACAGATTTCAAAAATGTATTTTGTTTCTGTTCAAAAAGGCATTCTTGTTAATTTGCGTTTTGTCAAAAAAATAACCAGCAGACATGTTATTTTTAAAAATGGATTTCAAATTAATATAAGCAGAAGTTACATTGATTTAGTAAAAAGTGAATATCAAAGATATATGAGGAGTAAATAGGATGGAGTTTATGTTTGAAATAGGTATCAATCTGATAGAAACGTATTTGATTGTCGAGTTTATAACAAGATTTCTTGGAACAAAGTTTGATGGCAAAAAAAGAAATGTATGTTTTTTAGTTGGTTGGTTTGTTATTTTCGCTGAGTTATGCATAAGAAATTACATAACGGTTTTAGAAAGCTTTAGTGCATATATTCCAATATTTTTTTATTGTATTTATGCATTTGCTTGTTTGAAAGGGACATTTTTTACAAAAATTTGGATATCTTTGTTTATTCATATTATAGTCATTTCCATTGCAGTATTAACAAATTTGGCAGTATGTAATTTAGTTGGATATGATCCGTATTCTATGATAAATGTATTTAACGAAATTAGAATTGTAAGTGTTATACTTACAAAAGTAATTTTATTCTATACTACACGTATTGTTTTAAAGATTAAGTTTGATAACAATAATGAAAACAGTACATGGGCTATGTTAACAATTGTTCCAATGATTTCAGTGATATCAATTTTATTTTTGATGCGTGCAGCATATGAATATTCAGAGGTTAAGGATTATGTTTTGCTTGGAATAATTTGTATTGTCATTGCAAATATCATTACATACTATTTTTTCAATCTTACCAACAAACAGCATAAAGATAAGTTGATGATAAGATTGTTGAAACAACAAAATGAAAATGCGATAAAAAATATAGAAGACTCACAATCATTTATAAATCAAATGAGAGTAGTCAAACATGATATAAAGAATCAACTGTTAACAATATATAATTATATTGATACCGGTAATACTAATCAAGCAAAAAAATATATTAAAGATATAACGGATGATTATCTTCCTGTATCGAGAACTCTTGTTAATACTAAAAACGACGCTTTTAATGCGGTTATCAATGCCAAAACTGCTATCTGTGATAATAAAGGTGTTTTTTCCGAAGTAAAGGTAGATTCTGAAGCTATTGGACTGTTAGATGCATATGATACTGTGGCTATTTTCGGAAATTTGCTTGATAATGCAATAGAGGCGGCAGAATGTACGGAACTCAAACGTATAAGTGTTGAAGTGAAAAGAATCGATGACTATTTGTCCGTTCTTGTTGGAAATAGTATTTCTGCTTCGGTATTAGATGTTAACTCAACATTAACTTCGACCAAAAAGAATAGTGAATTTCACGGAATAGGATTAAAAAGTATAAAATCAATAGTAAAGAAATATGATGGGATGATAGATTTTTATGAGGAAGAAAATGAATTCTTTTGCCATATAATGCTTATGCTAAAATAGTTTATGTCACGATGGACTCTTTTGTTCATCGTGAATTTTTTTGTGTAAATTTTGCCTGAATTGTGTAAATTTTGCCAAGGGTATAGACGAACTAAAACGCTGTTGTTAAAATTATAGACAAGGTGATAAAAATATGTTTAGCTTATCAAAGAAACTTACGGATTGTTATGTAAAAAGAAATGATGTAGAACCGGAAAAGATTCAAATTTATGAATATGGGTTCAAACTGATAGTATCGGATATTATTAATTTTTTAATTGTATTGGGAATAGGATTGTTTTGTGAGAAGTTGTGGATGAGTGTTTCCTTTCTAGTGGTTCTTTGCAGCATAAGGGTGTATAGTGGGGGCTACCATTCAAAATCTTTTATAGTTTGCAGATTATCCATGATTGCTACATTATTTTGTGTATTATTTTTAACAAATATTATTGATCAATGTGTTAACAACATACTGGATACAGTATTATTAATTAATTTGTTTTCTATACTCAGCATTATCATTTATTCTCCGGTTGAGCATTCAAATAAACCTTTGAATGCTAGGCAGAAGAAAGCAAATAAAAATAAAGCGTCAATAATATCCTCGATATTTGCTGTAATGTCAATTTGTATGGTTGATAGAGGAATCAAAGAGGGTATTACAATATCACTAACAATATTGGCTGTGAACATTCTTATGTTCATAGGAATTATTGTCAGAAAGAGAGGTGAAAAAAATGTTTAATTGGTTAATCAATTTATTTGGTGATGCTGCTTATGATTCGGCAATTTACTCTGCTGATCTTGCATCAAATGCCGGTATGCACCAAATGAAAGAGCCTGAAAATCTTCAGGAAATCGCCATGGAGGCAAAAAAGGAAGATGAATAATTTTGTACAACCTGTTATATAACAGGTTGTATGGTATGCATGCATACCATACAAAACATTTATGTGCGAAACATTTTTTTGATATGCGCATATAAATGGGTTTCATAAAATTATTCTAATTAACAATTGCATTGGGCTGCGGCGTTAAATGTGTAATTGATTTTGTTAGTCGTCAATGCATATTTAACATCGTAGCCTTTTGTAATTTTGCCGATTATTAAAAAATACGGATTATAATCCGTTGTCAGATTTTGGCGTAAAATCTATAATTTTCTTGAGGTGAAACATGTGCCGTACAGGAAAATTTTAGCCGATAATCTGCTTGCATTCAGGAAATCCGAAAACCTATCTCAAGAGGAAATATCCTCTCGTGCTGATGTTAGTAAAGATACCATCAGTCTTATTGAAAGAGAACGTTCAAATGTCAGATTGGATATACTTGAAAAAATAGCTTCATATACGGGTTTGACAATTCCCGAATTATTTACTGAAAAATATGTTGAAAAAACTGTACGCACAAACAATAAATATGAATAGAATAGTTATCAAATTATTGTTTAAAATTCTGCTTTACAGAAAGGCAATGAATATTATTGAATGCAAAATTATCGGAAATGACAATCTTTTCCCTGTTTGTCCGCGGTGTGAATGTACTCTTGACAGAGAGTATCAATCATTTTGTGACAGATGCGGACAAAAACTTAAATGGAAAAAATATTATAACGGAAAAGTTTCCGTGAAATATAAAACAACATGATTTAATAATATGATAAGAAGGGAGAATTATAAAATGAAAAACAAGAAAAAGTTTTTTGGTATAGTTGTATTTTTGTTGGTTGCGTCCATTGCATCGTTCGTTATATTGGGTTCACCAATGAAAGAAAATGCCGCTCATCCGAAGGAATATACGGTGGAAGAGTTTGTTAGTTCTGTTTCTTTTTTAAACAATTATCAATCCGCACTCAGCGAAAATTCAGATATGATTCGTAGTTATGTTTCTGAATATGATGCTGAAAATTTAACGTATGAAGAATATATGTCGATCGAAGCATACATAATATTTATTCTTGAAAATTCGCCAACTGATGAAGAATTGGCAATTATTAATTCTCTTATGAATGAGGGCCATACAATTCAGACTTTATCGCAGATTTATGAATTCTATCTTACTACCAATGAATCTCCCGCTATCATCACCGAAATCGCAGCTCTTGAAAATTTATATTGGGGAGATAACTGGATTGAGAATGCTTTTAACGATATTACAGATAATGCTCATGGCGTACTTGATATAGAAGATGTAAAAGCATATCTTGAAAATGTTTCTCTTGAGGACATACAATATGCCAACATATTGTGCCGAAAAGGAAAATATACAATCGATGAGATATTGCAGCAAAAGATTAACGGGACAAGCTGGGATGAAATAACCCTTTCGGTATACAGCAACGTTTCAACCGGCAATATTACCATGTCATCAAATTCAAAAATAAATGCAATTAACACCGCTGTGTCCCAATCAAACATCAGCTTCAATGAAAATCCAATGCAGTCCTACGAACTTGCGGGATTGCTGTCAAAACATGTTTCTGCTTTGAATTCAGATTATATAACAAAAGAAAATGCGGATGAAATTATTTCGTTGCTTCAGGAAGAACAAGACAATGCTCTTGTGGATTCTGTAAATGAAATATTAAAATCCTTTGACCTTCCCACATCGTTCATGAATTATGAACAGCAAAAAGAATATTTCAACACTAATAATGAAATTGCAAAAGAAAACGGCTTAAAAGATAAAGATATACTACTGCTCAGGCAAAAAGGATTTTCCATGGCTGAAATTGCAGAAGAATCCTGTGACTATGACGGAAAAATTCTTCATTTGCTCACTAAGCTCAAATCTGCAAGGGAGGTGGCATAGCAATGACAAAAAAATCTTTGTTATACTCATTAATATTTTCTTTGTTGCTTGTTTTGGCATTTACACTTTCTGTAAATGCTTCAACCTCAGATAGTATTGCAATCTTCTATTCTAAAAGAGCAATGGGTCTCGGAAGCGGATATTACGCTCCGAATGTATCGGATGTCGAAGATTTTGTTGATGTTTCAAGGGGTGATGTAGTCATAAACGAAACTGATTATGTCATTAAGGGAAGAAACGGTTTTGATATCCCCATAGTCCGTTCGTATAATCCTGACAGATTACCGGGATTCGTTTTTCAGTTTGATGATATGGGAAGTGTTGATAAACCTGTCAGAATAGGTATTTATTACATCAATACATCCAATAACAAAAGAATTCTTGTGGGGTTTAAGACCGAGGCTTCAGCCTATGAATACAGAGATGGAATAACAGGAGTAAACCACCAGGAAATAACTGAAAATGATAATTACAGCGATTGGTTTTACGCCATTGAAAAGCTTGAAGATTCTGCCGGGGATTATTTTTACGAAAGAGATACATCAAGGGAACCGATTTTAATTACAAATGAAGTTTCAAAAGAGAGAGGAGTGCAGACATATTGCACTAATGACCAGTATGTAAACATTGGTTCAGGTTGGGCTATTGCCAAACCAAGTGCAGTATATTTGTATGATGAATACAAAGGGAATTATTATACTCATTGGCTAACTTTTTGTGATATATATGGAAAATATACTAATATAGAAATATGTATTTATGAAGATGATGATGACGATGTTGATGTTGAGGAGTTTACAGGTCATGTTAATGTCGAATCTCACCGTGAATATACATCTGAGTTTGTAAATGACGATGATATCTCTCAAATAGCAACACATTCGGTTGGATTTGAATACAATTATATGATAAAAGATAATTCCGGACTTACATATTATTTTTATTATGCCACAAGAAATCCTGATGCTTTCTTAAGAGGAATATCCGATAGGTTTGGTAATGTTTTTTCTTATGAAGAACAACGTTCGGGCAGTGGATATTTTGCATGGACCGACTGTGCAACAGGAATTAAATATACCATTTCTCCGGACGGTATAATAATGCAAAACGGTGAATTATCAACAGAAATTGTTTCGTATGTTTACAGTGATATAAACAGCGACGGTGATGTTGGTGATATATTTTCGTGTGATAACCAATACCGGTTGACAGTACATAAAAACGATTCTCTTTCTTCCGAAGGAACCGATAGTGATAATTATGTCATATATAATATGAGTAAGTATTATCTGATGAGTGAATTGTTTTGTCCTCAAGGTGGCAGAGACCCCATTCCGGAAGATCTTATGCGGGCATCACATTATATAGAATCCATTGAATACTCAAACGGACTGACAAAGCATTATGAACTGATCAGACGAGGTACAAGTTCACGTTGCAAATATGATGTGTCTAAATCATATGAAAGTTTTAATGATATAGACTATAATAAAAAAGAATATGAATATGACGGAACATCCATTGTACCATCAGCATCCAACCGTACAGGCTCATTCAGAGTTGACAGTGCAAGAATGAATGAATACATTTCCGGTTCAAGTAAAAAAGGGTACACAAATTATACTTTTGATACCAAAGGGAGATTAACTCAAAAGAAAGCATATCAGGGTAGCTCACGATATCTCACCGAAGATTATACATATAACTGCGATTGTTTTGATTCTCCCGCTAAAACCGTTAAAGTAACCAAAAACGGTAATATAACCACAACCAACACATATGATAAATACCACCGCCTGACAAAATCGGTATATGGAGATACCCAAACCGAATACATCTACGGTGATAATAATATTATCACAGAGTCTACATCTAAAAAAGATGCTTCAACGATTATAAAAACCGTAAACACACCTACCGAAGACGGTAAATCGATAGCTGAGTCTGCTGTTTATGAAAATGATGTGTTAAAATCCAAAACCACATTTACATATAACTCCGATGGAACTGTTGCGTCTCAGTCTGTGTACCGTACAAATGAAGAAAATGTAACAACTGATTATTCATACCAATACGGACAAGACGGAAGCACGACTGTTACTCAAACGGTTTCGGGAGTAACAGATGCAGACAATGCCAATGAAACAAACATTTCCACTCAGATAACAACCGATGTTTTTGGAAATGTAACCAAAACCAAAGATGCCAATGGTAATGAAACACTATTTGAATATGATTTGCTTCTTCGTCCCACAAAGACAACAAATGCAGACGGTTCAATAGTTTCAGTTTCATATAATGATGTTTCAAACGAAACAACTGTGACTGATGCAAGGGATAATTCATTCCGCTACAAATTTGACCCATGGGGCAATTGCATAGAATATGCATATCTCGTATCGGGAGAATATATTCCGCTCGAATCAGCAGAGTATGATTATGCTCACAGACTGAATAAATACCGTAGATATAATAGTGGTACTCAATATTATGATGTTGTGTATACCTACGACAAACGTGACAGAGTTCTCACCGAAACTGTTGAAGATTCATCAGGAACAGATATAAGCATTGCAACATATACCTACACAGATACACAAGCTTCTGATTACACACCTCTTTTTGTTACAACAATGCAGATGTCAGACGCTAACAATACATTTGCAAAAACAGAAATTACAACCGACTATTTGGACAGAACAGTTTCGAAAAAACTTATCGACACAGATGGAAATGCAAGAACATATTCATATACACATGACTATTTCGGTAATGTGCTTACTTCTACTGCTCCCGATAATTCAACCGAAACCTACACCTATGACCACGCAGGCAATGTTCTTTCCTACACAAATCAACTTGGTAACACAATGACCTATGCATATGATATGTCGGGACTCAATACGTCCGTAACAGACTTTATGAACAATACAACTGTCTTTACTTATGATAAACTTGGTAGAAAAATTAAAACCACATCCCCGTTTACAGATACTGCAACAACAACATCTAAAACATACTATGATGCAAACGGCAATGTGATAAAAGAAGCTGTTCAGATTTCTCAAGACGGATTCAGAACAACAGACTATGCCTATGACAATATGAACCGTCTGAGCTTCACGACAACTCATCCTACCGCAACCACATCGGAAATCACACAATATTTTTATGACAAAATCGGAAATGTTACACATATGTTTACCGGTTTGACTGCTCCCTTGGAATCAATTGAAAGCATTCCGGAGAATTCGCACTATGCTTCATACACATATGATAATTTGAACAATTGTACATCTGTTGGCGGAACTCTGACCTCATACACCGAATATGAGTATGATAATTCCGGAAATGTAATTTCAAAAGAAACGTATGATGGTGATTTTTCATATGAGTATGATGCTTTCGGAAATGTTATTGCGGTATATGAAAATTATGAGCTCACCGACACTTTCGGGTACAATGCCATTGGTCAGCGAACCTATATGAATGACAGCACAGGCACAACAACCTACACTTATGACGATTTCGGTAATTTGACAAGAGAGTCAAAAGGTGATATAGTAAAGACAAGTACATATGATGCTCTCGGACGAAGAACCGGTTTCAATGTGGGTTACGGAAACTCAACCATTCTTTCAAACACCTATAGCTATGACATTGTAGGAAGAATGACCTCTGCAACATCAAATGGTGAAACCATAGATTATACTTATGACTATAACGGAAACTTACTTACCGAATC
>JAFQHQ010000075.1 GCA_017397885.1 Clostridia bacterium
ACTGAGGGGTATTGTTAAAACCATTGATATTCCTGCGTTTCGTACCCCTCCGTCTTTGCCTTACGGCAAATCCACCTCCCCTTAGGCAGGGGCGGCTTTCGCTTCAGCCTTGTTTGCTGTCAGCTCGACAAACTCCAATTTGTCTACACGAAAGGGAATCCAAAATGATTGCTTCAATTGATAGTTTTATCTTCAATCTGCTTTTGCTGATAACCATACTTGGTGAGTTTTTGCTCCCTTGGATTTTGAAGCATTTTTATAAAGGGTACAACAGCAAGACAATGGTTATGAGCGTTTTGGGAAGTCCGGAAAGTCCTGTAAGATGGATTTATAATGCTTGGCTTGTGTGGTTAGGTGCTTTTTTACTGTTTGCTTCGGTTTTATTTTTTAAGAACAATTTTGCCGTTTCAAGTGTGTTGGCTGTATTAACATTTATCTCGATTTCCATATTTGCAGTCGGAGCAGGAATACTGTCGGGACTGTTTAGTGTAAATGAGTCAAAAGAAAAGGTTACTATATCATCTAAAATCCATGGAGCAGGCTCTGCAATTGGGTTTATGACATTATTGTTTTTCCCTTTGCTACAGTGCATTTTGGCTTTTAGAAGCCATGATATTATACAAGGCACAGTTTGCATGATTGCATTTGTGTTAGCAATGCTATTCTTTGTATTTTTTATCATGGGCGACAAAGATAATTTAAAAGACACGATATTTTCGTATGAAGGTCTATGGGAAAGGTTGAGCCTGTTTTTTATGTATGTTCCCTTTCTGTATATAGCAATAGATAATCTTTACGTAGTTTAGCAAATTCCAAATTGAACTTGTTTTACCGATTAGGAGGTACATAATGATAAATGATAAATTATCCGAAAAAAACTATCCGGATTTTCTCAAAATGAATGACGGAACTGCGGTTACAAAAGAAAATGTATGTGAAAAACGAAAAGAGCTGCTTTCTCTTCTCGAAACTCATTCCTACGGAAAAACTCCAAAACTTCCGGTAAGGGTTTGGGGCAAAACCGCTTCTTCAGATGGTTCAAATTATGCATACGGCGGAAAGGTTTTAAATGAAAAGGTGGACATTTTCATGGAAACTGAACTTGGACTTTTTAGCTTCCCGGTTGAAATTTTTATTCCCCAAAATGTGAAAAATCCTCCGGCATTTTTGCATATTGCATTTAAACCTGTTCCCGATAAATATATCCCCGTTGAAGAAATAACGGACTCCGGTTTTGCTCTTGTTGTTATGGTCTATGAAGATGTTGTTAACGATAAACACTTTGGTGACTATTCCGATGGCATCGCAAAATATTTTGGCACAGACAATCCCCGTGAGGCAGATGAATGGGGCAAGATTGGCATGTGGGCATATGCTGCAAGCCGTGTTATGGACTATCTTGAAGCCGAGCGAACTGACATCGACACAAAAAAAGTTGCTGTCATCGGTCATTCGAGACTTGGAAAAACAGCACTTTGGTGCGGTGCACAGGATGAACGCTTTGCTGCTGTTATCTCCAACAATTCCGGCTATGGCGGTGCGGCATCTTCAATAAAAGGCAAGGGCGAACGTGTCAGTGATTTTGTTGAAGTTGGAAGCTGGGACTGGTTCGCGGAAAATTTCAAGCTCTATGCCGACGATAAGGAAGATAAAAAGCCCTATGACCAAAGTTTCCTTCTCGCTCTCATTGCACCAAGGCTGCTATGTGTAGGCTCGGCAATTTTAGACCATGGTGCAGACCCGGAAGCTGAATTTTTAACAAGCCTTCATGCATCAAAAATGTGGGAGGTGTACGGCAAAAACGGACTTGTGTGTTCCGATAATATGCCTGAGCCCGGTGACAAATTTTTTGATGGCAATGTGGGTTATCATCTGCGTGACTACGGTCATTTTCTTTCTCGTGAAGACTGGAATGCATACATTGAATTTTTGAAGAATAAAGGCTTTTAAATTTCAAAATTTAACTTATTGGTTTCTGAATTTGACTATTTTCATTATTTGGTTGATTCTTTGGACAATAGATGATATAATTATCCAATAACCTTGGTATATATGGAAGGTATAAAATGAAGCGTATTATAAAACGGTTATCCACCACTCAAATTATTCTTGCCGGTTTTTTAATGATTATATTGATTGGAAGTGTTTTGCTCAGTTTGCCGCTAAGTTCGGCAAACGGGAAGGCAGTACCTTATGTTGATGCACTGTTTACTTCAACAACTGCCACTTGTGTTACGGGTCTTGTCACACTTCCCACTGTTTCGGCATGGAGCACATTCGGACAGGCAGTCATTCTGATTCTCATTCAGATTGGAGGTCTTGGTGTCATAACCGTTGCCGCAGGCATAATGATGATTCTCGGAAAAAGAATAGGCATTGATAATCGTATTTTGATTCAGGACTCCTTCAATCTCAATTCAATGTCCGGAATGGTAAAATTCATAAAGAAAGTACTAATAGGAACTTTCACCGTAGAAGCTATTGGTGCACTTTTGTATATGACTGTGTTTGTTCCCGATTTTGGACTGAAGGGAATATGGATATCGGTGTTTACATCTGTGTCGGCATTTTGTAATGCCGGGATAGACATTATATCTGAAAACAGTCTTTGTGATTATGCATTAAATCCTGTTGTCAATATTACCACGTCCTTTTTGATAATAACAGGAGGACTTGGATTTGTAGTGTGGTGGGATATTTCAGGGATTTTAACCAATAAAAACCGTCGTCGATTCCGTTTTTTGACGCTTCATTCCAAAATAGTTTTGCTTGTAACTGCTGTTTTAATTTTTGGCGGAGCTACGTTGTTTTTTGTGTTTGAATACAACAATCCGCTTACAATCGGAAATTGCTCTCTTGCCGAAAAGATAGAAGTTTCTCTGTTTCAGTCTGTCACAACGAGAACTGCAGGCTTTGCAACGGTTGCACAGGAAAATCTAACAAACGCCTCATCGGTGCTTTCGCTTTTGCTCATGTTTATCGGCGGGTCACCGGCGGGGACTGCGGGCGGCATAAAAACCGTTACTTTTCTTGTTATCTTTGTTACGGCGCTCAGTGCTGTCAGAAACAAAAAAACAGTGGATTTATTTAACAGGCAGATATCTGAAAAAGCAATAAAAAAGGCTGTTGCGGTGTTTGTGACTTCTTTCACCGTTATGTTTGTCTCAACGCTGCTGCTTTGCACAGTATCAGACGGTGCGTTTCTTGACATATTGTATGAAACGGTTAGTGCAACAGCAACTGTGGGACTTACAAGAAATTTCACATCAACGCTGGGATTGCTTGGAAAATTGATTATAATTTTAACAATGTATTTTGGCAGAGTAGGTCCGATTTCCCTTGCGGTTGCTTTTAATTCAAAAAAGGGTAGTGAAAATATTATTGCCAATCCTGTGGAGGAAATAAGTGTAGGTTAAATATGTGTATTGAGAGGTGCTTAAATGAGTATAAACAAAAGTTACGCAGTTTTTGGTCTGGGCAGATACGGCCGTGCTGTTGCAAAAGAGCTTGTAGACAGCGGTGTAGAGGTCATTGCCGTTGACTGTAACAGTGAAATTGTGGAAGATATGGTGGGCGTTTTTCCAATTTGCAAATGTGCCGATGTTACCGATTCGGAGGTAATAAAACAACTTGGCATATCCA
>JAFQHQ010000076.1 GCA_017397885.1 Clostridia bacterium
GATACTGCTGTCAGTTGCGGCTTCTGCAACAGCATCCGCCAACGTACCGCTTTCGGTCAGACTATCAGCAGATTCACCCCACTTGGCTTCGGGAGCAGGCTCCGCCAGTTTCAGCTCGCCGGAGATGTCCTTGAGCACCACAAAATCAGGGTATGCGCTGACAAAGTAGTCACCGTAATCTGCGTTGGCCATATGGGTGTCCCAGCCGCTGGTGAAGACGCCGCCCGCCGGATACATCACACTGTATTGCGGTGCATCCGCTGTCAGTTCGTCCACAATATTGATAGGTGTTTCAATATAAATATCATGGGAATATTCTGACGTAGAAGCATTGGTTATCGTCGGCGCGCCGGACATGGATAGCGTTGCTTGTGCTCCCGAAATACTTATAACGCTTCCCCATTCGTTAGGCGTTGCTTCGACAGTACCGCCATACAAATTGTAGGTGCCGGAAACGCTTTTATTATACACCTCTACCGCAGAATACGTGCCGTTCGCCTGAACCGTGCCGCCGTACTGGTTGAAAGTGCTTTCTCCGCCGGTTCTGTAAAGATAAATTGCGCAGGAGCCCTCCGACACGATTGTACCGCTATAAAGATTTACGATGCCGTGTTCGAAATCGATCGTATTTGCCGCAAGCTCTAAAGTGGTGATTGTGCCGGACTCTCCGATGGAGCAGTCGCAAATATTGAGCGTCGCGCCATAATCCACAGTAATGGCCTCATCTCGGCCTCCGTAGGTCAGAGTGTTTCCATTAAGACAGAGCGACACATCGGCTTGTATGGTTAATGCGTCACTATCCTTGAAAGTAATGTCTGTGTCAAGATAGTATTTTCCGGATTGTGTGATGGTTGCGCCCGAATACTTTCCGTCTTCATCGGGCTCGCCGAGCAAATTGCTCAGCGGTAACCACTCGACCGCCGTGCAGTTACCGGTATGGTCGCCGATGTTTGTGTGCGCCGCGCCGCAGATGGGGTGGCTGTGGGGTGACATCTCCACGGCAAATGCCGACATCGGCATAAGTGTCATCAGCATAGCAAGGGTTAAAAGCCATGCCGTTAGTTTGTGAAATCGTTTTTTTGTTTTCATAATTTCAGTCCTTTCGATATATATTCGTGTTTATACTTTTTCTACAAATTTTTCAAGCATTTCGTTTACCAGCTTTTCTGATATATGCCCAAAATCCATTTGCGAAACAAATTCGATTGTTTCCTGTATCTTTTTTTCAGGCACATCATACAGCTTAAAGGTTGTTTCCAAAAAGCGCTTGATTTTTCTTATCAAACAACCACCCCTTTAAGCGAAAATAAAACACATAATTATTTATCTTATTTTACCATATTTATATATCATTTTGTTGCCCTGCACTAATTTTGACACTTTTTGCACTAAATTTATTTGGGTGTGTAAAATTCTTTTCTTGGTTTTATTTCAAAAGTAACGAAATTCATTAAAATGATTGCTAAATATCGACAAAATGCGATTTTTATGTTACAATAATAAAAATGGTTGTGAGGTGATGGATTTGAAAATTGCTGTATGTGATGATGATATGATATGTCGATCACAAATTATTTCTCTCTTGAATGAGTACATAAAACAAAATCCCGGCAGAAATATTATTGTTTCAGAATTTGCCAATGCTGAAAATTTGCTTGACGCAATCAGCAAAGGCTGTGAGTTTGATGCTTTTATACTTGATGTAGTTATGCCCGGTATGAACGGCATTGAGCTTGGTGTTGAATTACGCAGGCAAGGTGTCAAAGGAAAAATAATATATCTTACATCAAATGATGAATTTGCGATAGATTCCTACAAAGCAAAAGCTACGAACTATATC
>JAFQHQ010000077.1 GCA_017397885.1 Clostridia bacterium
CACCGGAGCGAGAGCCTCCCTTGTGTAAAGGGAGGGGGACCGCGTAAGCGGTGGAGGGATTGTAACAAACTGCCTCAATTGCAGTATTTGTGATTGTTTGAGAGTTTATTATTTAACAATCCCTCAGTCACTTCGTGACAGCTCCCTTTACACAAGGGAGCCTTTCGTCCTTGTGTTAAACAGCTCGATAAACCCCAATTTGAACAGTTTTCAGTTCTGCGGAAATTCACCAACCGAAAGAGGATTAATTGTACTCATACCGTCAAAGATAAACACTTTCTGTTCAAAGTTTTCTGCTTTTGAATCAACATTTACTGTAGCGGTATATTCTCTGTGAGAAAATTCGTCAAGGTTCATATCAACTGTTTTAACACCGACAAGTTGTTTTACTCCGCCATCTGTTTCGTAGATAGCATAGATGAGAACACCGCCGTTTGAACCGCCTTCTGCATTTGTTGCAACAACGGGAAGTGTTACGGTGTTGTCACCTGCAACAACTGTGCCGCCGTTGGAATAACTTACAGTTCCTTTCATAATTGAAGCAAGTGCAGAGGTATCAGCAGGATTATAGTTCTTTATGCTATATATGGTGGTTGTACCATTACCCATAAGCCAACTTCCGCCTGTTGATATACAAAATCCGTTTGCTGCGGTTCTGTGATTAACCCAGAGTGCCGAGTAGCCTTTATAGGATGAGTTTGCGGCAGGAACATTTTCGTAAACAAGGTTTCCGTTAACCCAGACATCCATTGTGTGAATTGAAGATGAAAAATCAAACACAAGAGTAAGCTTCATTATGCCGGATACAGGATAACCGGTGGTCGAACCATCCACCGTTGCAACTGCACTGCCGTCAGCCTTACTTGCATAAAGGCTTCCCTTAAGATGAGAAATATACCATTTGTTATATCCGCCACCGGCAATTTTTATGATAAGACCGTTGCTTGTGTTTTCCATAACAAATTCAGAAACTGTTTTATTACAAACGGAGTCGATAACATAGAGAGTATCTGCAGTACTTGTTACGCCGGAAGTTTTATATACCAGACCGCCGTTTTCATAACCGATTGATTCTTTTGGGGTCTGATCATCGTGCTTACGATAGGAATAGCCTGCCTCACCGCTTTCATTGAATTTGAGTTCAGTGAGTGTTGAGTAATCTTTTGCCGGGTGATTTCCAAGTCCGATTTTATTATATTTTCCGGGAATTGTGTATTCAAATTCCTTTTTGACGGAGTAGCCTTCATTTGAAACAGTTGCACTGACTGTGATATCTCTGTCTACAACGTCGTTTTTGAGATTACCGTTTGAAGCCACAAATTCACTGTCACATTCGTAGGAAATTGTGCTTGCGTTTGTTCCTGTTGTTTTCATAAAATTGAGTCCATCAAGAAGATAAGTCTTGCCGTTATCTGCGGTATATGTCATACCTTCAACAAGATTTGCGCTAACGGTATTTGCATCAAGTGAAAGCTCACTTTCGGTTGCAGAATATGCTTTGAAGTTGTCAAGAGTAACACTTCCGCGACCGTCATAGTTTCCTGATGCAAGAATTGCAATATTTAATATTCCCACGTCATTTGTTGCATTCATTTTTATATCTTCGAGGAAAAGCTTGTTGTTGAGCCAGATTGTTGCAACATCCTTTGATGTATCAAAGAAAATAGTAAATTTCCAATTTTCACCTGCTGCGTGTGATGGAATCATATAATCTTTTGTACCGATTGTAATTTTGTTTGAAATTCTGTAGCAAAGCATATCAAGCGGTTTGGATGTGAAACCGTTGTCAATGAGCTGAAGTCTGAATGAATTGGAATTACCGCCGAGGGTAAATTCATAAACACCCTTGCCTGTAATTTTTGTGTTGTATCTTCTTACAAAATATTCCTGTCCCCAAACATTTGAGTAAAGATTAAGTTTTCCGTTTTCGTCTTTGGCATATGCCGAGGTACTTTGAGGAGCATTGGTACGGTATCCTTCGGAATATCCGCTTGAAGCAACAACGGTGTCACCGTCAAAAGTATCGTTCCACACTTCACTTCCGGGAGTTGGCATACCATTCACATTTTTTGATGCGGCAGGAACAAAAAATGTGAAATCTTTTGTTGTTACGTTTCCTTCGCTTCCAATTGTTGCGGTAAGAGTAACTTCAGCATCGTCTGTACCTCTTGTTACTGTGCCTGTTTCAGAAATCACATTGGCATCTGAAGATGTCCAGGTGATAGGGCTTTCGTTAATTTCACCTTTTGTTACGGAATCAAGATTAAGGTTGTCAATGAGGGTATTTACTTCGTTGTTGCCGTCCCATTCGGGAACAGAGAGAATGTCATCAATTGTAAGAGCTTCGGCATCAGCCACAGTCTCATCAGTTGCCGCAAAAACGGGAACTGCACAAATTGATAAAACCATTGCAAGGGTAAGCATAACACTTAATAATTTTTTCATAATAAAATTCCTCCTTAAAATTTATAATTTTATCGTTCCGAAAGAAATCTTTTTTGTCGGTTTCTTTCGGAACATAAATTACTTTGAAATAAGACGGCAGAACACAGCTGCGGTTTCTGCTCTCGTGGTGTTGCCTTTGGGATCAAACATATTGGAGTCTTTGCCGTTTACCAGACCGTTTGAAAAAGCAAATTCAACATATTCCTTTGCCCAGTCGCTAATGAGATTTGAATCACTGAAACCAAGCTCAGTTGTTTTGGCTTCCCACATACCAAGGTGGTGTGCGCAACCGGTGAGAATTTTTGCCATTTCTTCACGGGTGATATTGTCGTTTGGTCTGAATTTGACATCTGCAGATATTATGCCGAGATTTACGGCAGTCTGCACATCTTTTGCAAACCAGTCAGATGAAGACACATCATCAAAGACATTTGTATAATCGGCTTTAGCTTCGCCAAGGGTTCTGATTGCTATAGCAACAAACTCAGCTCTTGTGATTGAATTGTCAGGACTATATGTACCGTCAGGATTTCCGTTTATAATTCTTTTTGAGTGAAGAGTTACAATGTAATCTTTCGCCCAGTGACCGCTTATATCGGAAAACGGAATCGTCGAATCGATAAGCGGAGGCGGCACAAACCCGCCATCGCCACTGTTGCCACCGCCTCCTGATCCGGAGGATGGCTTATCCTTGATACCGTCATTTTTGTTTTTATCATCAATGATAATCTCTTCTGCATCTTTTTTGCCCAGACTTATCACACCGTTTGAAAAATTGAATTCTTTGCCTTCACCGTTAAACACTGCCGACTTAATGCTTGATTTTCCGGTTGTCTTAATGTCCTGTGATGAAAGAGTAGTATCGGAAGAAACAATTGAGAGCTTGCTTGTCTTAAATTCGGCAAATATATCCGTGACCGAATCTTTGGTTTCAAGAATTGTTTTTCCGTTTTCTTTGATGTAACTGCCATCCGACATTATAGCAGAAATGATGTTACCGTCTTTGTCGGTGCCTATGAGAGCCACTTTGGCATCGGTTGTGAAGTCAGCGAAAGAAACTGTTTTGTTTTCTTCAAAGCTGTAGTTTTGCATATAGTAATATGTTTCCGACTTTGAATTTTCATAAACATTGATTTTTACCGCATTTACTTCATTTTCGGAAAAATCGCTTTCAATGCGTTCTGCACTGACTGATGCATCTTTGTATTTAGACACATACATCACGGTGTCAAAGCTTGCATCGCCCATCACTGTTTTTTCAAATATACCTGCATTGTTGGCAACAGGTGTACCGTCGGAGGTGTCATAATATCCCTCTTCAAGAAATGTCCTGTCATCATCTGCCGAGGCAAGAATGAGATTTTTGCCGTCGTCGTAGTTGGATTTCAGCACGTTTTTGTCGTCATCGGCAGAAATGTTTGCATCGGGTAACATGTGCCAGTATTGTTTGTAATTGTTTTCGGAACTCGCATCCTTTGGTTTCATAAGATCGGAAACCACAAAGAGTCCGTCTTTTATAAAGAGAATACTTCTTGTGTGGTCTTGATCTGCGTAAGAGATTGTAGACTGTGAAAGAAAATCAAATTCGGAATTTGTAACCCACGAGTTTATGTTTCCTCTTACTGTCAACTCATTTCCCGTCCAGCCCATTCTCTGGGACTGGTCATTAATAACCACCGTGTTGTGGCCTTTGGTTGAAAGACCGTAGATACGGGCAGGATCGTAGGTGTTGTAAGTAAATTTACCTGCATCCACAAGAAGTCTCTTTCCGTTTCCGAAAAGTATGATGGAGTTGTCATCTGCATGACCGTGACCGCCTCCGCCCCGGACATTTGTATGGAGATAAATTGCATCTTTGTCCCAGTTTGAACGCATCATCGTGTATCTGCCTTCCGGGAATTGATATGACGTCCACGCAGGTTCTGTTCCCACTTTACCAAACGAATCTATAAAGCGGAATTCATAATCGTTGTACCAGTCGGCAACTTCGGCATATCTGCTTGAAGCGGAAGCACCTCCTCCGCTTTCATCACCATACTGAAGCGGATAGCCTTCGGCACTATTGGTCAGAACCATATAATATGCAGCTTTTCTTAAGGTTTCGTCAAATTCCTCGGGAAGCTTGGTGTTTGAATCAATACACGCCTTTTTGAAGTCACGGTACATGGCAAAGGATGAACGATGATATCCGCCGGTGTCTTCAATGTAGGATCCGTCTGACATAAAGCTCTTGTTAAAGGCATTCTGCCACGATTCAATGCAGGTTGCTTTGGTAGATGCACTGTTTGTAAGCTCGGGATATGCACTTGTTGCATAAAGCACTGCAAGCTGTTCATATTCACGCCAGTTGCCTGTTGCATCTTTTCTTGAAGGGAAGTATTTGAACTGCCGGTACATATATTTCATAAACGCAGTTACAAATTCTGATGTCATATATGGGCTGTCTTTAAAGGTGTTCATAAGAGGTACCCACTGGTGCATACGAAGACCTGCATCAAGACTTCGGGGATATGGGGTCTGATTTCCCGTATCAACTATTATATCCATAACCTGACCGAGAAGTGAGTATGCATACTTTTCGTTTCCGGTGTATTTATACTCTGTCATAGTATTTCTTGAATGCATAAATCTCGGTGCCTGATATGCAAATTCAATGTCGGAGGACTTTGCGCCCTTCCAGTCACTTCCGCCTACAAGTCCGTTGTAGTTGTGAACCGTGAAATTCAGGTTATCCCAGAAAACTGTTTCTTCATCCCACGCCTTTCCTCTGTTGTCTATAATCCAGAGCTGTTTGTTGTCAGCATAAGGCACACTCTTTTTAGCATATATTACAAGCTGTGCCGCTTCAATTTTGTCGGATGCTTCAATATCGGATAGGTCAAAGGAAAGAAGTATACGATATGTTTCGTCACCAAGAAAATCACCGAACATCTTTGCCTGAAGCTCTTTGTTGTTATCAATGTGTTCGCGGGAGTAACTACCGGCTCTTATTGTAGCAGAGCCTGTTGCAATGTAGGTTCTCACTGCTCCGTTAACTGTGAGCTCAAGCTTTGGCACCTTATTGGGATTATCGGCATCTGTGCCGAGAACAAATGCCGAGGTGCTTTCGTTGTAGCGTGCAATAAGTTCAAAGGTTTTGCACTTTATTTTGGAAATTGACGACGGGGAGTAGATTGAAGCAGTTACCGCTTCATAATCGTCGGAAGTTATGGTCATCTGACCTTTCCAGTAGCTTGCTTCTTCGCCAAGTTCCAAAAGTCCGTCTGCTCTTGCATCAACCCAACCTGTTCTTCTTGTGCCGAGAGATATGGGGGATGGAACATCCCGTGTTTTAAAGTACTCCAGAAGTTCTTTTTTAGCTCTTTCGTAGTCACCGCTTTTTGCAGCTTCCATAACCGCAGACAATCCGGGTATGGAATAATCCAGCTGAGGACCTTTTACAAAGGAACCTGACTCCCACAGTCCGAAAAATTCTTCATCGGAAGTATGCATGGGATCCTTTGGAGCTTCGTCTTTAAGCACCGTAAAGGTGAGGTCTTTAGTGTAGTCCCCGATTTTTGCAGTCATTGTAACTGTGACATCTTCTTCATCAAATCGCGGACGGATAACCCTTCCCGAATTTGTGATAACAGAAGTGTCGGATGTCGACCACATTATTGGTGAACCGTAGAGCCCTTTTTCCATAAGGTTCAAGCTTTGACGAATTGCATTTGGATTTTCATTTGTAATATAATAGGGCTTTATATCCTCCGCTTCAATTTTTCCTATATCTGTACCGTCTGAAAAATCCCTTAAAACCCTGTATGAGAATTCCTTCGAGGCACTTACTCCCGAATTTTCCATATTTGCGGTAATTATAACAAGAGGATTGTCATCCGTATCAAGAGGTCTTGTGACCTTTCCTGTTTGGGGATCTATAATGTCCGGATGAGAGCTTTCCCAGGTTACTGTTGTTTTATAGCGAAGCTCTGTTGGAAGAGTGAGATCGGACTGAATTATATTACCTGCAATCGGAGCTTCATTTAAGATATCCTTTTCTCCAAAAGCACCAAAATCAAATTTGAGTCTCTGAGCCTGCGGCGGAATTGCGTGATATACTTTGTAATTGTCAATTTTTATTGTTTCAATATTTTCAAGATAGAACATAGTATAGCACACGGCACTCACACCAACCGAACGTGAGTATTTTTCAACAATAGCAGGCTTGCCGTTAACCCAAAGCCAATAGGTGGAATTTGCAGTATCAAACATCAAATTAATATGAATGGTGTTTCCTGAGCCTGACCAAACTCCGTTTTGTGTGCCCTGAACGGATTTGTCATCGGAATAATATGCCGATATTCCGCTTCCGCCCCATGCCATTGAATAGTAAAGGTTACCGTTTGCATCCATAGTTCTTATCTGAACGGGTTTTGATGATTGTCTTGTAACATCAAATTCAAGACCGATAACACCGGTTGCCACGTTTGTTTTGTCAAGACCCGTATATATCATTGCACCAACCTGGGCTGTTCCCGAGTCTGTTTTGCTGATAACAAGAGCACCATTCTCCACTTGAGCCGTTCCGCTTCCGACAATGTTTGTGTCAATGTGAGAGGGAGTGTCGGGCGATGAAAAATCATTTTCCACAATCATTGTTTCAACAGTCGGAACATCATCGGTGACAACGTGGTTGCCAATGACAATGACTTTGTAGGTTTTGGTTAGACTTTCATTTCCTGAGATAAATTCTGCTCTTACAGTAACTTCAACATTTTCATCAGAGGGTCGTGTAACAGTTCCGTCAGAGCTGATGATTGATTCATCACTTGTTGACCATATGATGCGGCTTCCGTTTTTGCCGTATGACGGGAAGTTCAAATCTTCGTAGGCATAGCCTTCAAGGGGAGTTGTGGTTTTAATGAGTGCGGCATCGTCTATGATGTCGGCATCTGCCTTAACTCTTTCTTTATCCGACATTTTCGCAAGGATGTCATAATAGCCGAAGTTATCAATCATAACATCCCCAACCTTTGTGTAGGTGGAATAGTTGGCCGTATAGATGCTTGTCCATTTGACATTTCCGGGACTCATATTCATGCAAGAGGTGACATCTTCCAAAACAAGCTTATTGTTAACCCACATTGTAAAGGATGGCTGTGAGCCGGTAATGTTGGTGTAAATTGTTACTTTTGCCTTTGAATCCGAATCAATGGTAAGATTAAGATTTTTTGTTTTGTTCTCAGAATCTTTATATTCAATTGAGAAACTGCTCTTATTCCAATAAATCTGACTCAAGTAATTCCAGTTGGCATTATACATTCTCATACGCACAACATCACAGGTTTTGGACAGCGTAAATTCTGTTATGAAATCTCCGCTTAAAACACTTTGAGTGTCATTTTGGTAAATCATAAACCCGGGTTCGTGAGTTGCCTGGGCTTCGGAACGAAGAATGAGCTTGCCGTTTTCCACCAGTGCAATATCTGTGCTTTTGAGATTTCTTTTTGTGATGTTGGGACTTATGACACCATCCGAAAAATCATCATAATAAAGCGGAAAACGGTCTGTACGCATACCACCCACATCGGTGGACATACCTGCAACTTTGTAGGTAAAGCTTTTTGACTTTATGACATCTCCGAGTGTTGCCGTTGCAGTTACGGTAACCTCAGTATCATCAATCGGTCTTGTCAGTTTACCGTCAATTGCAATTATATCTTCATTTGAAGAAGCCCAACATATCCGGGAGCCTCCTTCACCTTCTTTGATACCGTCGATATCAAGATGGTCAATTATGTATCCGTCTTCTGTTTGGGGAACAGAGAGAACATCATTATCCGTTATTGCATCAAGATCATCTGTAACCTTTTCTTCGTCGGTGCGGTTGTCTTCAACGGGAGGCTTTGGAAGCGGTTTATCAACATACCCCGAATCCACACTGTAAATTCCCACGTTATCAAGGCTATATTTCCCGCTTTTTCCGTAGTTACCGTAGATGAGTGTGTAGAACTGAAGATATCCAAAGTTAACACTGTCGGAGTTTAGCTGAGTACAGGAGAATTTTCGGTCAATAACCTTTTCATTGTTAATCCACATTGAAAACATCGGACGGTTTGAAGCGGTATCAGCATAAAATCCAACCTTTACCGTATCTCCCGAAGAAATTGTGAGGGTTTCGCTTTTGGAGGCAAGAGATGAATCACAATAGGAAATCTTAAATTTATCTCCCTCCCACTGAATCATTGATATATACTGTCCGTCTGTGGCGTTCAGCCTGGTTCTTAAAACATCGCAGGTTTTAGACACCGTAAATTCTGTGTATACCTTGCCCGAATATCCGCTTTTGTCTTCGTTTGCATGGAGTCTTACTCTTGGCTCTCCTGCATCGGCATCTGTGTACCACACATACTTTTGACGTTCAAAAACAAGGTTGCCGTCGTGCTCTGTCAGAGTGTCGGCAGGGTTGCCCGTATAGAATTTTCCTTTTTCGGTGTTTGGCGATATTTTCCCGTCGGAGAATCCGTCGGTATAAATGGGAGTGAGATTTCCCGGAAGACCGTTTACATCGGTGTCTTTTCCGGGTACGGTGAATGTAAATTCCTTTTCCTTTGAGCACTCGCCCGATGTGACGGTTGCACTAATCGTAACTTTTGTATCTTCATCGGGTCTTGTAACTGTGCCAAGTGGTGAAATTATATCTTCATCAGAACTTCGCCAGGTAATTTCGGAGCCGCTGTGTCCGTGTCCTAAAGCATCAAGCTTAAGAGAGTCTATGAGATAATCTCCCATTTTGGGAAGTGACAAAATCAAATCTTCTGTAAGAAAATTCAAATCCGAATCAACTTTTTGCTCATCGTCATTGTCGGGTTCGGACTCTTCGGGGTCAGATTCATTTACACGATATATACCAAAATCTTCTATAGTAAATGTACCTTCATTTTTTGAATAGTTCCCGTAGATGAGAGTATACACCTGAACCATTGCCAGATGTGCCGACGAAAGATCCTGTGTGGAAAAACCGTTATCCACTTTGAGTTCATCATTGAGCCACAGAGAAAATTTAGGAGTGTTTGAAAAAATATCTGCTGAAAGTGAAATCCTGACAGATTCCGAAGCCGGAGCATCAATTGAAGCAGAGCACAATTTCATATCGGCATCACGCCATGTATATGAAAGACGGTCACCCTCCCATTTTATTTCCGTAATATATTTGAAGCTGTCATCATTGATTCTGACTCTCACAACCTCACGGGTTTTAGACAGTGTAAACTCCGTAAAAACTTTGCCGTCCGCTCCGCCGGTCTGATTTTCATTTGCATGAAGTCTGACTGTGGGCTCGCCTGCAGTCGCATCGGAATACCAGACATATTTTGTTCTTTTGAAAGTAAGCTTCCCATCAGCTTCTATGAGTGTGTCTGCAGGGTCGGATGTATAGAACTTTCGTTTTACTATATGCGGAGAAATTATTCCGTCTGAAAAATCGTCCACATAGATGGGTGTTAGATCTGTCGGTTTTTCATTTGATGAGTCCGCTTTAATCTCAACCCACGGCATAACCATCGCAAAAACAATAATAAGCGAAATAATTTTTCTAAAACACATATTTTTCATGCCAGTGCCTCCTGTCTTTTTTCAAATAAAAATTCTGTATTCCAACAACTCTCAAACCCGTCTGTCATATGCATCAGCGCTTCAAGATAAAAATAGTCTCCGCAAACATTGCAACTGTTTTTAATTTCATTTTTATCAATTGCACTGCCTCCGAGCAATATTCCGTTATCGAGGAATCCCTGTTTGCCTGATGACGGATCTATTGAATATGAAATCATAACATTAAACCACTTACCAAGCAAATTGTAATAAAAATCATATCTCGGATGAGTTGTGTCGAGCTTTTTAATAATCTCACAAAGAGCACACACAAAAATTGCAAGGGAGGTGGTATCTTTGATTTTCTTTCCGTTTTCATCACCGGGAACAAGCACACAAAGATTATCTTCCGACACATTCAAAAAATATGTGATAACATCATACAATTTTTCTTCATATATATTTCCCGTGCCTGCTTCATAATGAAGAGCCAAGCCGAGAGTTGCCCAGGCATATCCCCTTGTGTAGTCACCAAAGTCCTTAAATCCGTATGAGGCACACGAATCCGGCATATATCTGAAATTGCCGCCAAATTTGTCAACTACTACTTCCATATAACACTTTCCGTCGCCGGTAATGTTGTATTTCATAACACTTTCATCACAAAAACGAGCCATATCGGTAAACTCCGGATTACCGTTAATTTTTGCCGCAAGCTTCATTATATATGTGTTGATAAGAGTACTTGTCTGAAAAAGCTGTTCACTTGACAAATGAAAGTAGGTACTATTATTAAGCATCACACCCGAACCATGAAAGCTGCCAAATGCCTCAAGCATATATTTTGCAGCCAAAATCACTGTTTCTGTTGCCTCGGAGCTTCGGTTAATTCTGATGTCGGGAACGCATATGGGAAGATATATGAATCCCATCTCACTATGAACTATGCGGTTGTTTTTAATAAGAGAATAAAACCTTGAAGTAAGATTTTCAGCATAGTGTCGGAATTTTTCATCTTCAAATGCTTCATATGCCATATAGTATATACCGGTCCACCATCCACCGTGCCAGGAATCATAAAATGTATTACTGTATTTATAGATTCCGTCATCGGCTGTAACATTTGGAAAATACTCCTGAAACTTGATGGTGTTACGGTATGCTATTTTTTTGACTTTTTTAAGCAATGCTTTCAGACAATCCTGAGATATTATATTTTCAAATTTGTTATTAATCATAAAACTTCGCATATTTTTCTCCTTTCACATTATAATTTTAACATAAACCAACATTCATAAAAACAATATAAACCAACATATATTTGATGAAAATGAGCATTTATCCATAAAATATTGCTATATTCTTCTAAAATCACCATTATCAGGATTTGAAACTTTTGCAAAAATAAACTTGTATTGAAATAGATTTTATGATACAATTAAAATAGTCTTAACTATGTCAGGTGGTGATTTATGTGATTTTTGAAGAAATCAAACCTTTTGTAAGGCACACTGCGCACATAACCGAAGATTCCTATAGTGAGCCAAAACCACTCAAGTCATATGACAACTGCATTATTTACACAATATCAGGAAGCGGAAGTGCAGTGATTGAAGGAGAAACATACCACATAGCCAAGGGAACCGTGCTTATGTGGAGAGCGGGTATGTCCTATTGTTTGCGTTTTGAAGAAAAAACATCATACATAATTACACACTTTGACTTCACAAACGAAAACCGTATTACAAACAGTTTCAAATTATCACCGGATTCTCCGGACGTTTTCAACTTTGAAAGAATTGTTGATAAAACCGTTTTTGAAGACTCCCTTGAATTCAATTCGGTTATATATGTAAAATCAGCAAGAACTATTGAAGAATATTTTCTTGGTGTTGTTTCGGAATTTAAGAAACCCAAAAATCACATGAATATGCGCACAAGTGCAAAAATGATTATTATTCTTACTGAGCTTTCATCATCTTTCAACCTTGAAACCACAGCCAAAACCCTTGAAAAGGTTGATGAAATTATTGAATATATTCATGAAAACTACACCCACAACCTTACAAACGGAGATATTGCAAAGCATTTCAGCTTTCATCCTCAGCACGTAAACAAAATTATCAGACGAAAAACCGGATATTCTCTGCATAAATATGTAACCATGAGGCGGATATCAAAAGCAATCGACCTTCTTGAAACCACAAAAATGCCAATAAGCGAAATATCCGACAAAGTGGGATTTCAAAACATTTGTCATTTTTCAAGATACTTCAAAGAATTTATGGGGGCAAGCCCTTCATCTTACCGTCAGAAAACAAAAATATTTTAGGAAGTAAATTAAAATACGAAAAATCAAATTTGAATATTAACATTAAAAACCTCCCCGTGCTGACATTGTGTGTCACTTCGGGGAGGTTTTGTTTTCTACTTATTTTTTCTGTTCAAAATGTCATATGCATAGCATCTTTTTGTAAATCCTGCATCTTTTGCGAGTTTTTCAAGTTCCTCGTGCTTGTAGCATAGATTTTCTTTTGCGTGGGTATCGCCGTTAAATATAATTTTTCCGCCATGCTTTGCAATGTATTCAAGCATAGGCTTTGCAGGGTAGGGACCGGTGCGCCACTGTCTCGACATTGCCCCGGTGTTTATTTCAAAGGGGATTCCAAATGTCAGGAGCTCATCAAGAGCCTTTTGCCATGCTTTTATATATCGCGGATGGTTCTCGTCAAAGAAATTGCATTTTTCGTTGAATTTTGATACAAGGTCAAAATGTCCGATTATATCAGGTTTTTTCTGTCTCATACATTCGGGCAGTGATTCAAAATACTTTTCGCAGGCAGTGTAAAAATCACCATCAAAATGCTTTTTGACTCCCTGCTCAAATATTTCGGGGGTATTGTCTATCGTGACATAACCGCCGTCAACCCTTATGTCGTGAACAGAGCCTATAACATAGTCAAACATAGATGTATCTTCAACAGAATAAAGATCGTCTTCAATTCCGCAAAGAATGGTAATCTGGTCTTTATATTTCTCTTTTAAAGAGTGTATCTCTTCAAAGTATTTCTTTGTGTTTTCACGACTCATACAGTAGTCCTCACCGTGACGCAGGTACACATGCCCCGAAAAACCGATTGTAAGAAGACCTTTTTTTATGGCTTCTTTAACCATATCTTCGGGGGTGTCGTTACCATCGCAGTAGGTTGTGTGAGTGTGCAAATCCTCTAAAATCATTTTGTCATTTTCTCCTGCTTAACCTTTTTGTCAATAACATGACGGGATGCAAGTTCATTGTGAATATCTTCAAGGGAAATTCCCATTTCAATCATCATAACCATAACATGGTATGCAAGATCTGCCACCTCATAGATGGTTTCTTTTTTGTCATTGTCTTTTGCGGCAATGATAACCTCTGTGCATTCTTCGCCAACCTTTTTGAGAATTTTGTCAATTCCTTTTTCAAAAAGATATGTGGTGTAGGAGCCTTCCTTTTTGTCGCTTTTTCTTCCTTCAATAAGAGTCATGAGACTTTGAAGCGAAAATTCGTTTCTTTCTTCGCTTTCCCAGAGAGTGTTTTCAAAGCATGAATCTGTTCCCTTGTGACAGGCAGGACCATCTTTATCTACAACAACCACCAGTGCATCATTGTCACAGTCTGCGGTGATTGAAACAATGTGCTGATAGTTTCCGCTGGTTTCACCTTTTAGCCAAAGTTCGTTTCTCGAACGGCTCCAGAAGCAGGTGAGACCTTTTTCCATGGAGATTTCAAGACTTTCTTTGTTCATATATGCAAGAGTGAGAACCTTTTTTGTAACAGAGTCCACAACAATTGCGGGAATAAGACCTTTTTCGTCAAATTTAAGTTCGTTAATGTTTATCATAGTTAAAATACCTCTTTTTTATTTTTGGTTTTAATGTATGATTAAATTGGAGTTTGTCGAGCTGTTTAACACAAGGACGAAAGGCTCCCCTGCCTAAGGGGAGCTGGCAGTGAGCGTAGCGAAACTGACTGAGGGGTATTGCTGAAAGCGTTGATACTTCTGCGTTTCGTACCCCTCCGTCTTTGCCTAACGGCAAATCCACCTCCCCTTAGGCA
>JAFQHQ010000078.1 GCA_017397885.1 Clostridia bacterium
ACTGAGGGGTATTGTTAAAACCATTGATATTCCTGCGTTTCGTACCCCTCCGTCTTTGCCTTACGGCAAATCCACCTCCCCTTAGGCAGGGGCGGCTTTCGCTTCAGCCTTGTTTGCTGTCAGCTCGACAAACTCCAATTTATCTGTAAACTACTAACAATCCCGGATTTGCATCATCGGTAAATGTTACCACTTTCGAAAAATCGCCGCCTGCCGATTTATAATCAAGAACATCGGAAAGAGTTCCGACTCTTACCTCAGGCTTTCCTCTGTCTTCGGAATACACATAGATTTTGTAAAGCCCTGCATTAATTGACTCGATATCGTCTATAGAAAGCTCTGTTCCCGATTCATCAAGGGGATTTTGAGTAAGCCACAAATTGCTTCCGTCGGCAGAATATACATTTGCCTTAAGGGTTCGGTTATCCGAATCGAGTTTATCTCCAATTGAAATTTCACCCCGTGCATAAGCGGAATCAACATCATAATAAAGGTAGATTGCAGTTATTTTTCCGGTGGTTGCATTTACCCCTGCCTCAATAACATCACCGCATTTAAAAGTGTGATGTTTATCGGTTTCGCCCGGAACAATAGATTTAAGATCATCTATAATGGAGTTTTCCAAAACGGGATACTCAACATATTTGCCGCCGCGAAGTCCGGAGATTTTGTAGACCTCATCGCCTTCCTCATTGAGAGTTCGGCTGATTGTGTCTACAAGCATAAAGTCGTTGGAGCTTCCCACCCTTTTTGCCGTGCCGTAATACACAATAACCTTGGCAAACTGAGAATCGTGGCTGTCAGTGAATGCGTTTATATAATATGAAGTCTGATTGGTAAACATTGAACGGGTTTTTGCACTAAAATCTTCCTCATTTGAAGAATACTGCGCCGATGCCACAAAAACCTTTGTTGCATCATTTACCGCAACCTTTCCGCCGAAAATCATCTGCTTTGAGTTATATTCAAGACTTTTCAACTTGGCGTTTGAATCGTTGTAGCCTTTATACAAAACTCGGAAACAGTCATCATCCGGATGACAGGTACCGTTTGAAAGTGTATCGGCTGATCTTAAAACACCCGAAACTTCAAGGTATCTGAGTGGCTGCTGAACCGCCACTTCGCCATCGGACAAAGCTGACAAAACAGCCTCTTTTGTAACCTTTTTGCCGTCGAGCATGGGTTTATCCGAAATTTCGAAAATTTCGTATTCTCCGTTTGAATTTAAAATCTTTATTTTTACACTTGAATCCAGGGTGTTCGTTTTGTTTATTCCCACCACATAGCCAAAACGGTAGGATTTTGCAAAGCTTTTAAAGGATGCTATACTGCCGTTTATGTCAAGAACAAAAATACCTTCGGAATGGGGAGGAATGTTTAAAATTTCATTTTTGAAATTTTCTGCAACAACATAGCGTTTTTCGCCAACGGTTGCATATTTTCCGCTGACATTTGAAAGCATGCCCTCGGTTTCGGTGTTCGAGTAGGTTATGCTCGTAACAAGCTTATCCTTGCTCTGACAAACGGAGAGAACATCATATTCAAAAAGCTCGTCAAGATTCATTGTCTCACCAAATTCATCGGAGAACACCACATTGTCAAGGTCACCAAGATAAAGACTGCCCTTTCCGTACATATCATACACGGTTTCGGTTGCAGAGCTTGCGGAGCTGACAACGTAGTTGACATTTTTCATAAGGTCGATAATGTCATACTTTTTATCGCCGTCGTTATCTGTGAGGACAATTTTTCCGTCGCCCTCGGTAAAGTCGGATTTCAGATAGTCAACACAGCGTCTGCCGTTGTAGACAACCGTGGCAGAACCTGAAATCGAAAGAGTTTTTTCTTTGTTTGAAGCTTCATCATAGTATGTAAGTTTTGTGTCGGTAAATTCTTCCACATCTGACACAAGAAGTTCAACAGATGAATTTTCACCGTGTCTGTCTGTTATGGCAACAACATCTTCGGACTCTGTGTCAACATAAAAATCAACCTTGTGACCAAAAAGAGAAGCATAGTTTTTGCCATCGAAAACCTTGTAAAGCCTGTCACCAAGCATTACCTGATTTTTTTCGGGTACGTCACCATCTACAGTCTGTTTACCGTATACTGCATTTAAAATGTCGGTGTAGCCTCTTATGCCGTGATAGAGAGAAAGAAGTGTTTTGTTTTCGTCCGCCCCCATAACAACACTGTCACCGCTTACGGATTCGATATCAAAAATGTTGGTGTTTAAGGCATTGGCAAAAATAATGATAATGTCGGCACTTGTGATATATTCACCCTCCAAAACGGCTCCGTCAAGGATTTTGCACTCGTTGGCAACCTTGCGGTAACCGTAAGGATAGCCACCGTAGGAAGATGCCATTTTATCATAACCCAAAGCAGAGGTTACAACCTTTATAACAGCATCAGCTGTAATCTTTTCATCGGGATTGAATTTGCCCGTACCATCGCCTGACATAAGCCCGAAGGAATATACCTCAAGAATATCGCCATAGTAACGGTATGAATCGAGCACATCAGCAAAGGGATTCGGAATGTCGGCTGCGCCGTCAAAGTCTTTGAGGTTTAAAACACTTGTGCAAAGAGAAGCAAACTCCCCTCTTGACATGGTTTTTGACGGTTTGAAGCTTTCGGCAAAATCGGAAGAAATAAGATTAAGACTTTGAAGAAGCTCAAATTCCTTTTGGCAGTCTGCCACCTGTGTTTTTGCAAGGGTAACAGAGGGAACAGATGCAATGACAAAGGAAAGAGTCAGAATAAAAACAAAAGTCTTTTTTAGTATTGCTTTCATATCACTGCACTCCTTCCGTCTTTTGCATTAATTTGTATACAAGAGTTGCACATTGTGCTCTTGTGGCATTGCCCTTGGGAGCAAATGTGCCGTCGGGATATCCGGAAACAATTGAATTTACATAAAGCTTGTAAACCGGAATTTTGGCATAATCGGAAATTTCACCGTCATCTGCAAAAAGTGCAGGATTGGCAGACGGAAGATCAATTGATGCCGCCTTTGCACTGTTGGCAACCATAACAGCCATATCCTGACGGGTTATGGGAAGATCGGGACTAAAAATGGTTTGGAATGTTCCCTTTACAATGCCAAGCTTTAGTGCGGTTGCAACATAGGGTTTGAACCAGTGGGAGTCCGAAACGTCATCAAAGCCTTCATCGGCACTCGAATCAACATCAAAGAAAGCCTCCACAAGAATTTTCACAAATTCTGCTCTTGTTATGTTTCTTGAGGGTTCAAAGCTTCCGTTGCCTGTTCCGTTTATGATGCCTTTAGCAAAAAGTGCTTCAATGGCATCCTTTGCCCAAAGTGCATCCGAAAGGTCATTGAAAGAAGCTTCGACCTGAGGCAAATCTACAGGCGGAGTCACAATCGGAGCTGAAGGAAGAGAAACCGAAGAACCCTTGCCTCCTCCCGAAATCGGTGTTGAAGTGCCGCCCGATGAACCTTTATCAGAGTCGGAATCTGCCTTGGCAACAGCCTTGTTAATTGCTTTGCAAAGCTCTTCGGTTGTGTCGAAGCTTTTGCCTGCAACGGCTGAGTTGACCGATGATTTTTTCTTAAGCTTAAAATAGTCGGAAAAATCTGCATCAAGCCAAGCTTCGGATTCTTTTAACACGGTTTCAAGTCTTGAGGAATTGCCGAGACCGGAAACTGCTTCAAGGACGATTTTGTTGCCAAGGTCTTTAAGCATATCCTCTGTGTCATCATAATCTTTGGCAGTCAAATCTTTAACAATTTTTTCTTTTGCCTCGTCGTCAATGTACTCATCATAAAGGCTCATAACCTCACAGGCTGCCTTTAAAGTGTCTGTGTATTCATCAAGAATTACTGCACTTACATTTTCTTTGTCTGATTTGTTCAGAGTGTGAGTAAGGAGTGAAAGCTCATATTTACAAACAAAGTCATCAAGGGAATCAAAGCTTTCGCCCATAAGTGTCACAACTTTTTCTTTTTCGTTATTTTCCTCTGTTTCTTCAAGTGCTTCAAAAGCAGATATATCGATGCCTGCAATCTCCGCATTGGATTTTAAGGCTTCAATTTTGCCATCCGGGTCTGCATTGGCAAAGCTCTTTAGAAAATCTGCCTCAAAGGTTTCGGTCACATATTTAACGCATTTTTCAAGATAAATAATGTCACCGCCCGAGGGACGCAGACGCACACTGTAGAAGCCCGACTTGTCGCCAAGCTCAAAGGAATATGAAAAGCTTCCGTTTTCATCTGCGGTTGTTTCTCCCACGTTTGCAAAAACATCAAAGAAGCTTTCAAGGTCTGCACCGACTGCATCATCCTCTGTTTTGCCGGGGTTTAGCACCTGAACGGTTATTTGTTTGCCCTGTGCACCGTCAATTTTTCCCGAAACGGTTAATTTTGAGGTTTCAAAATCAATTGCGGTGTTCACATCTGCCCCGAAACATGGGACAGATGAGAAACAAAGCACACATAAAAGTATTGCAATTAATAGTCTGTTTTTCATAATTACTCTCCGTTATTACTGAAGCGGAAGAGGCTGACAAAGAGGAGCTATTGAAGTTGTAAGCCCTTTCCAGATGAATGAAACAACTTTAACATTTGAGTTGTTTTCGGGAAGTTTGATATTTGTTGAAAGTGTTGCCGCTGTGCCTACGGTAAGGTCTGCATCGTCACTGATGAGTGTGATGAGTTCATTTGATGTAGCATCATAAATGGCAGTGATTAAAACAGCTGTGGTGCAATCGTCACAATTTGAAAGAACCTTGGCAGTTGCACCAACTGTGCCGTCGGATGCTTCGGTGTCATATGCAAAATCGGAAATAACAATTTCATCTACAACATTTAAAAGTTTCACTGCATAAACCGAATTACCGTCTGTATCTATGCAAGATGCCTCAACAAAACAGAAATCACCTGCACTGATATTTTCGGGAACTGTGAGTGTTGCAACATTGCCAAAGATCACAGGAGTAACCTCTGTTGTGTTGATTTTAAAGCAGTAATCTGTTATTGAAGTTGCAAATGCTGTGTTAAGAGAAAATGTAACTTTATTATCATTTTTTACAATAGCGCTTTTTTCAAGTGTACTGTCACAAAAGGCAACGGGGGTATCACCGGATCTGAAAATAACATTATCAAGATAATCGGAGTGTACAGGTGCGCCGTAGCTGAAAATTTCAAAAGTTTTTATGCTGTAAACTGTTGATTCATTCATTTTACCACTATAGGTAATTGTATTTTTGCCGGGAGCAGATATGGATACGCTCAATGTCTTATCATCTGTGTTCATTTTCACCACATAGTGATACCATGTATCAGCAACAAGTGTCTCTGACATTTCAATCGATTCATTAGCGGTGTCATCGGCATTCCTGCTGTTTACCTTAACCTTTCCGCCTGCAAGAAGCTGAACAAGACGCAAACTGGAACTAACAGTCTTCCCTGCAGAATCGCTACCTCTTACGCTGAAATAGGCTCTGCTTCCCGAAGAAGCTTTGTAGTCAAATTCGAGAACAGATTCACCGGAGATACCACTGTCATCAACAGCCATTCTTAACTCGGGATACTTGCTTGCTGTGATAATGTCAAATTTCAGGCAATTGCCGGCTTCTTCATCATATACTTTTGAAACTTCTGTATGCTGAGAATTACTCATTGTCATGCCCGACGCAGGAGACGCAGCATCACCGCTATGTACGAAGTTTTCAAAATCTAAACATTTCCCGGTATAGGCAGGAGTGGTAGTTTTGGAAATTGAATATGCAAAAAAATCATCCATATATATTTTTGTCATACCTGTATCTGTTGATTCTGCTTTATCGATAATAAAGGTATATCTTGTTTCTGTCGAAGAAGAAACTTTGGCTTTCCCCGTAAAGAGACCGTCAGTGCTCCCACCTTTGACGTATGCTTTTATGTCACCTGTTTCCATATCTATTTCTTCAACAATGTCGTACCATGTATCTTTTTCAAATTTGACACCGGTTGATGTTGTTCCGAGTACAAGATTTGATTCGGCACTTAACTTGAATGTATCACTGACAACACTGCCGTTTGTTCTTATGTTGGCATATGCCGCATCTATCTGTTCATCCACGTAAATTGAAAATCCGGTAACAATCGTTTTGGTTGTTGCAAGGTTGTCAATAGTAATTTTTGTTTCTGTTCTGCTTGCATTTGACGATGACATTTCAATCCTTTTACTACCGTCAAACAAAACAACATCAGCCTTATCCACGGTAGTTGTTGCATTTGAACCGCCGTATTTATAGCCGTCTGCATTACCCATTTCATATCCGATTTCATAATCCTCAAAATCGTTGTATGCAATAAGTGCTGATGAATTAGTGTCGGCACTTACATTTGCAGTTTCCTCCGCAAAAGCAGTGGTCGATGCAAGCATACAAAGCGATGATGCAAGTGCAATTATTTTTTTCATTTTCATAATAAATCTCTCCTTTGATTATTATATTTGAAATTTATTCCAAAATTATTGGTTTACAAAGAGTATTCATTTCACCGATGCCGTCCCAAAGATAGGTTATTACCCTGTAGTTTTCGCTACTTTCGGGAACGGTTACCGAAGATGCAAAATCTGTTTTCTCGCCGTTCAAAAGCTCCTTTTCGTCAATGGAAACACTGACCATTTTTCCGGAAGCTTTTTCATATACAATTGTCATAAGCATTGCCTTTGAGTATTCCGAAGAATTCGAAATGACCGATGCACCTGCGTTTATCTCTCCGCTTTGAATTGTGCTTTGTTCATACCGCATCTCTTGGATATCGATTTTTTTAACTGTGCGAAGTGCCGTTGACATATAAAATTCATTGCCCGATTTGCCAATGCCGCACACCTCAAGGAGATAGTGGGTGTCAAATTCGGGAGGAGTGTCAAAAACAAGTGAAACAATATTTCCCGAAACCGAGGTTGTAAAACCTTCGGTACTTCCGTTAATCTTGTACATTGCATCCGATACGATATCTTCAACATTTCCCGTAAACACCACATCAATGGTAGTTATATCAGGTGTGATTTCAGTGTTTGACGGTGTTATTTTAATCACGCCGTCAACGGTGTTGGCATCACGGAAAACAATGTTATCGATGTAGTCTACCGATGTCTCACCAAAATAGAACATATCAAGCTGTTTGATTATATATGTGTTTTCATAGGCTGACTTTTCGGGGATGGAATCAGAAAGAGTGAGAGGGTTTTCAAGAGAATCGCCGGTTACGGTGAGGTCAAAGGTGTAGGCATCGGTGTCAAAATTGAATTTGAAATGATGCCACTCATTTGGAGTGAGAACACCGATTAAAACATCATCGTTGTTCTCTTTTTCTTTGAACGCTCCTCCCGGTCCGCAAAATATCAGCTCTCCCCCATCATACATTGCAAACATACTCACTGTTGCACCCACACCTTTGTTTGCCTTGGTGTTTCCTCGTATTCCAAACCTCGGACGTGACTCTTCGGTGGGTTTGTAGTCAAATTCCAGAACGGATTTACCCGAAAATGAACCGATGTTGGTTCGAAGCGTGGGATATTTCTTTGGTGTGTTTGAAACAATCTTTAAGCTCTTTTCAGAATTGCACCCTTCATCGGCATATACATTGATATACTCGGTGTTTGCGTTGTCGTCGGCAATGCCCTCGGGGAAAGTAAGGCCGTCCTCCGATGAAACGAAGTCTTCAAAGTCATAGCCTTTGGCATCGAGTGCGGGAGCATATGAGGTGGGTGTTTTGTCGGAGCCGTAAACAAACAGATTATCAAAGTAAACCTTTGTAACACCACCTGCCGTTTTTACCTTATCGGCAATAAACGAAAGTCTTGCACCCTCCTTGGTGCTTTCGGACACTGTGCAATAGGTTTCGAGAATTTCATCAGTATCTGCACTCTTAATGTGTGCTCTGATATATCCCGTTGAGGGAACCTGCTCAATTATGACATCATACCATTCATCGGTATCAAAAACAAAATCCATTGTTTTGTCGCCAAGAATAAGATTTTTGGTTGTCGACAATTTAAAGGACGTGCCGATATGCTTTCCGGTTCTGAATGTTATGTAGGCACTGCTTGCAAGCTCATCAATACAAAACGAAAAACCTAAAATCATTGTTGTCATTTTTGACGGGTCATAGTCTGCCGAAAGGTATGTTTCGTGCCTAAGCGATGTGTCTGCATATACTTCATATGCCTTAGTGCCGCCTGCTGTTATAACACTTGGTGAATCCACGTCGGCATTTGATGCACAGCTCCATTTGCCGTTCAAGGTATCGCTGTAGCCTTCAAAATTTTCAAATCCGCTTAGTTCATACAGTGTAGATGGGGTAAAATCCTCCGCCAATGCTACCGTTGAACCGACAGATGCCAAAACAAAGGTCAAAGCCATGAGCAGTGCTTGTAATCTTAATTTCATATGTGTTATTCCTCCTTTCTTCCATCATCAAGGTCCGAATACCGAAACTTCGGTAATGGAGTTCCATTCGCCAATATTTGTACCGTTACATTCTATTTTTACATATCTGCAATCGGAAGGTGTTATGGGGAATATTTCTTTTTCGATTGTTGTGCCGCTTGACTCACCGCTATACACTCTTGTGTAGTTTTCGCCGTCCTTTGAAACGTGAATTTCAAAGAACTGCTTTCTGCCGTCGAGTCTGTCCTGATACACTGCAATGCCAAGGTGAGAAACCTTTTGAATTTCGCCAAGGTCAAAGACGATGTCGGAATTGCCCTTTGCCGACCAGCGAGTGTCGAGATTGCCGTCGATGGAATTTTCGGCACTGTTTTCGGGTTGAGGAACGGAGCTTGCAACAACCGAGGCTATGCTCATTGTGCGAAGTCCGGGAGGTGCCTCGGAGAGAACCTCCTGAATAACCTTGATTGCATAGGTTTCATAAACCTGCTCGTCATCAGCGGATTTTATTTTTACAAATACAAATCCCGGGAAGTCTTCGGGATTGATGACTTCAACATTGCCGTCACCCTCTGCCGTTATAACGGGATTGGGATCGTCATACTTCATTCTGTAGGTATAATTTAAAGTTTCGGGGTCAAAGTTTTCGATTGATTCGCCGTTAACCTTAAGGTCTGTAAGTCTCGGTTTGAAAGTAGCTTTTGATTCATCAAGCTTCCAGTTTTCCAGAGGAACCACAGTGGGTCTGTAGACATTTTTGGTGTCTTCACCCGGGAAGATAAATTCCATTCCTATGGCAAGAGTCATATCCGTAACATTTTCGGCATGGAAGGTAAGCTTTTTGAAGGTGAGGTTTTTGTTCTGATTGGGAACAACCGGTGATGCTTCAAAGGGCTGAGCCTCCATAACGGAAAATGCTCCGGGAACATCCTGCAGCAGATACACATAAAGATCTTTGAATTTACCTTTGATAAGTGCGCTCTTTCCGTCCTCTGCAACAGATATGTCACATTCGGAATGGAGGAACCAGTAAAAATCGGAGGGAGCTTTGGTTTTTATTTCGTCCTGAATTATTATGTTGGAACGGTTATTGGTAAGCTTCATACCGCGCACTACCCTGTCTGCCATATTGTCATAGGCACTTGTCATATCGGTAATTGCCATAACCGAGCCCGGGTTTGATTCGAATTTTTCAAACACTCCTGCTCCGGAGGTTTTTTGACCGCCGTCATCGGAGGGGTTAAGCACGATGGTGTTGTGACCTTCGGCTCTGTTTCGGTAAAGATCCCAGGTGCTTACACCAAGGTTGTAGCTTTCGGCACCGAGGGCTGTTGCATAGCGGGTGTCATAGCCGTCTATGACAAACTCACCCATATCCATCTGACCGTGAGTTACACCAACCTTACCGGAATGAAGACCCACATATATGGAGCTGTTTTCGGTCCAGTTGCTTCTCATTGTCACAACCTCTGTGTCACGGTAGTAATAATCGAGGGGCATATTAAGCTTTGCACCTGCAAAATCAGGATTGTAGAATATGAGGTCTCTCACAGTACCGTTGAGCTTTCCTTCGTTCATCTGATTAATTCTGAGCTCGGCAAGTCCTCCGTCATTTGAATTCTCCGCAAGGAAGAACTGTTCGGGAGCGTTGACACGGCTCACCGATGAATCGTGGAAGTTAAACACTCCGCTTTTGCTTGAAAGGGCGTTAATATAATAGCCTGTGTCGGCAACGCCGGGAGTGTCCATGTAGCCAAAGGTGTGTCCGTAGACAGATTTGAGACACGCCATAAGATTAACATAATAGCTTGTGGCATACTGCCAGTACCCGGGGCCTTCAAACCACGCACCGTCAGGACCGTACATAAGTATTGCATCTTGGATATCCTTCATGCCGGCATCAATCACCGCTGTTGCCAGCACTTCCTCTTCATCTGCAATGGCAAAGGCTGCGATTATTGCGCTGCCGTTACAAACAAGATTCCAGTTGTCGGGAGTTGCAATGAGTGTCCACTTGTTACCCCTGTCTCTTGCAGGGTCATTGGTGTAGTCTTTCATTATTTCTTCAAGACCGAATTTTACAAGAGCATTTCTGATTGTTGCTTTTTGCTCGGGGGTGAGAACATCATAGAGCCAGTCATAACCAACAGCCACAGCCTGCATCATTTCGGCTGTGTCGAGGAAATGACGTGGATGCCAGTCGGGGAAGGAACAAAGATTCATAAGCTCCTTGATTGCCCTGTCGGCATATTTTGAATCCTCTGAAATAAGATAGGCAAAGGAAAGCGTCTCAATGTATGATTTTGCATCACGTGAAACAGCAAGAAGTCTTGTGCCGTCACGGAGTTCATATTTTAATACATCCTTTTTGCAAAGGTTGTCTGCCGAACTGCAGACACTTGATGCCCATTGTTTCATGTATTCATTTGTACCAATGTCGGATTTGATTTTTTCAAGGCTTGTCTTTGTTATATAGAGTCTTGGATGCTCATTGCCCTCAAAATTTTCTTTGAGAGTCTGAACCATTTCGCTTCCCTTAACATCTTCAAAGGCAAGCTTGCCCGAAAGACTTCTGAAAATGCCGATGTCATCTCTGAAGTTAAAGAAGTTTTCACGGTCTGCTATAACAATGAGTCCGCATTTATCGTATGTAAGCTTTTTCCCAAAAGCTTCGCACACTGCCCTCACGGGAATAAACATTCTGCCGTCTCTCAAAAGAGGTGCAGAGTCCATTTTGGATTTTTCGCCGTTGACATTTATATCATTGCTTCCGTCAACAAGAGTTACTGTTGTTGCACCATCGGAAATCGTGGCTTTGCGTGATGCTTCGTCCCACTTGACACTGTAACCCAAAGCCTCACTTACAAACCTTACGGGAACATATGAGCGTCCCGATTCAATAAACACCGAAACATCTTTATTTGAAGGGTCAAGATACTGCGGTGTGCCATCTATGGCAATTTTGTTTTTCCCTGCATAAAGTGCCACGGTATCAGCCATATATTTTTCAACATCTTCGTCAAGGGCAATTGCAGATGCTGAAATCTGATCTGAACCGTCATCTGCTTTAAGACCGGTACGTTTTTCATATTTGAAAATTGGTTCTTCGGCACTGTAGGCTCTGATATTGTCAAAATAGAAATTGGGGTACTCCCCCTCCTTCAACAAAAAAAGATGGTAGCGAATTATTTTAACGCCCTTAAATTCCCGGGCAAGAGCTGCATTCGAAGCTCTTTTTCGCTGATTGATATAAATGTCGGCAGTGCAATCTTCCATATCAATGTCTATACAAAAGTTATAGAATTTACCGGGTGAAATATTTGCAACCACTTCACCGGATGGTAAGACCAGCTCGCGGTTGGGGTTGATGTTGGCAATTAAGATTTCGGTGTTGACCGAATCTTTGAAACAAAGTCTCATTGTTCCGTTGCCAAAGCCTTCCTCACCATACATCATGTCAAATTCCATTATGATGTGACCGTTTTTTGGTGAAACCGAATGCTGATAATAATATCCGCTTGCCCCGGTTGTTTCATATTTTAAAACTTTGCCATCACGGTCGGGAATTTGCGTGACATACATCTTGTTTCCCGAAGAATTGCACGTTCCCTTTTCGGGTTCTCCTCCAAGTGGAGAAGTGTCAAAATTCTCATCGAAAAGATATTCAACTGTCATAGTTTCTTCACTGTTTGACGATAATACGGAAATTGACTGAATTAACAACAAAAGCGAAAGTACAAATAATAGTGCTTTTTTCATAACCTCACCTCTCCTGTTTACTTTCAACAAATTTTTTCATTGCTCTTGCAAATGCTCTTCCGGTTGAAAGATATTTTTCTTGTGTCATTATATTGTCGGGTTCACCAAAATAAGGATTTTCTATTGTGCATACAAAATCAACCGTGTTGATGCTACCCGAATATGCCGAAAATGTACCTTTCAGAGGCTCATCACGCCATGTGATGCGTCCATCTCTGAATTTGAAACAATCCTCTTTTATTTCTGATGCAAAAAGCCTTGAAAGCTCTTTCATTTCATCACGCATAGATTCATAAGCATTGACAAGGCTTGTGGAATCGTTCCCGTTTCCAAGATGACAAGGAGAATGAAAATCAAAAACACATTTTACATTTTCCTTATCCAGAAGCTCCTTAATTGCTCTTACTGTCGGATAAATACTGTTATCATTGTAATCTCTGTTGTGATCGTGGGGTTTTCTTCCCTTTCCCTGATCACCGCAAACAACACCTTTCATATCAACGAAAGGAACAGTGACAATTCTGTATCCATCAATCGGATTCTCATAAAGCTCCTTAAGAGCTCCTTCAAGAATATAATTTGCCGGAGCTTCACAAGCATGATGGCGTGCAGTCATAAGAATTACCTTTTCGCCCTCCCCCATTGTTGCCATTGGAACAGGAATGTCATCTAAATCGTTACACAAAATGAATTTATCCATAAAATCAACATTTTCAAAATTTGATGGGTTATAAAGCATATTATGAGCAAAATACACTTCATTTTCATCAGGCCCGAATGTATAGGTAAAGCTTTCGCGTTCTTTTGTATCACTTCGGTATTCATTAGGATGGCTCCAGTGCCATTTTTTCAAATCGTAACTTACGGCAGCTCCGAAATATCCAACGGCATCTTCATTAAAATTGAAAATTATGGTTTTTCCGGCTGCACCGGTCACATTGAACGCCCAGTAACACCACGGGGCGGAGTCACGGTAATTTATTCTTACTTCAACTTTGTTTTCCGTGATTTCCAAAACAGTTATGTTGCCACCAGTGAAATCTTCGGATACATTGTAAGTAATCATATTAGCCTCCTCTTTTGTTATTAAATATCATCTTTGCCACATAGTATTTCAGTTTATACTTATATTATATACAAAATATTTTTTTCAGCAATGGGTAGATTTTACCTTTAAGATATTCCAATTTGACTTATAGAGCCAAAACCAATGTTTTTTCTTGACTTTTAAAAATTGCTAAGGTATAATTAACACATAAAAGCGGATGAATTTTATACGCATAATTTTTCATATAATTCTTTAAGCAAAGGAGGAAAAGCTATGGATCCCGCCATATACAGCAAGGGTATGACCTACACTATGTCAAAAGGCACCCTTGATATTCCGCTTCAGTTCGGATATATCAGGCTCTATCAGATCGGCGAAAACATCATGGAGCAGGGTGGCGAAATCATTGAGCACGACAACATCTGCAACGAAATAAGCTACATTTCCTCCGGAGAAGCAACCATTTATGTTGACGGCGAAAAATTAAACGTGAAGCAAGGAGATATTCATATTTGTTCAAAAGGATATAATCACCGCATTGTTGTCAAGGGAAGCGAAAGACTGAGATACACATATTTTGGTTTTGACATCATAACCACTAAGGAAGACAGCGAAGAATTAAAAGAGCTTGAAAGCTTTTATTCCAAAACAAAATCGGTGGTTTTCAAAGACAACGGTGTTATTTTCACATTTCTCAATCATTTTGTTAACGAGCTTTATTCCGAAAGCAATTTCAGCGACGAAATTTACGGTTCATATGCAAAAATTGTGCTGATTAACACCTACCGCATTGCAAAAGCCACCTCGGAATATCTCATTTCGCCAAAGCTTTCGGATTCCGAGATCCCAAGCGGCACAGTATTTAACATTGTAAAATATATTGATGCAAATGCAGTTTCCATAACAAAGGTTTCGGAAATTGCAAGAAATCTCAATTACTCGGCATCATACATTTCAAGAATTTTTACCGAGAATATGGGAATGACCATAAGAGAATATATAAGTAGAAAAAAGATTGATGCAAGCATTGAACTAATCAAATCGGGAAAGCTTAAAATGCACGAAATTGCATATCATCTGAGGTTTGATTCCTATTCAAGCTTTAATAAAAATTTCAAAAAAATAATGGGAATATCCCCCACAAAATACGCGGAAGATATTCACCACCATTAAAACATCAGTTATAAACCGTCTTGCGAGGCGGTTTATTTTCTTTTATCCAAATTTTTTTCCATATGAGACAAATCATAAAACCCACATTTGTGTGCTGTTTCGGTTTTTGAAAAGCGACCTTCCGACAGCATTTCAACGGCTTTTTTGCATCTGTAATCCGAAAGATAGCTCATTGGTGTACAATTGCACACCTCAGAAAAAGCCCTCAGAAAGGTGGAGCGGGACAAATGGGACAATTCACAAAGCTTTTGAACAGTTATTTTTTCACCGTAGTTTTGGTGAATATACTCAAGAGTTTCCATAATCTGCGATTCATGATAACCATATTTGGTCGTTTTCTTACTTTTTGTCTGAGTGCAGAACATATCTGACATAAGATAAAGTATTTTCCACAGGGTGTGGTTCTTCAAAGGATAAAAATTCTCCCCTATGAAATTTGCATCATCAATAAAAAATATATCCTGTTTGAGCTGAAGAAGCTGAGATTTTGAAAGATTGAGATACATCCCGCCCGAAAAGTTCTGACGAAGAAAAGGTTCGACCTCCATAAGCTGCAAAAAACCGGGAACAGTCATTGCTTCATCCTTGTTCAAAATGATATACTCTTTTTTGAAAAGGATGTGGTAAACATCAAGGTTTTTGGTGTCATAATAGGCATGAACAGTGCCGGGAGGAATTATAAAAACATCGCCATATTTAACAATAAAGCTTTCTTTTCCTATGCAATGAATACCACTTCCGCCAAAGATTATGTTCATTTCGTAGAAATCGTGATTGTGGGGTTCGATGGAGTAATCGGAATAAAGAAATGCTCTGACCATCTGATTGTCATTTATAAAATTAGAATTTTGATTACAGTGGAATTTTATGTCCATAAGCCCTCCGTTTGAAACTATTTTACATAAAATAAAGATTATTATACTATTATTGTATCACATGTTGTGTTATAATGCAAGTATACTTATATAAAAATACATTTGACTTAGTGACAAACAAATTGGAGTTTGTAGGGGTGTTTAACACAAGGGCGAAAGGCTCCCCTGCCTAAGGGGAGCTGGCAGTGAGCGTAGCGAAACTGACTGAGGGGTATTGCTGAAAGCGTTGATACTTCTGCGTTTCGTACCCCTCCGTCTTTGCCTAACGGCAAATCCACC
>JAFQHQ010000079.1 GCA_017397885.1 Clostridia bacterium
CTCCCCATACAGATCGCTTACTACACAGGACTTCGCATTGGCGAGGTTTGCGGCTTGACTTGGCAGGATATAAATCTTGAAAAGCAGTACCTTACGGTACGCCGCAGTATGCGATACAACGGGACACGGCACAAAACCGAGATAGGAGCCACCAAACGAAAGAAGATCCGCACAGTGGACTTCTGCGACACGTTAGCGGCAATTCTACGAACTGCAAAAGCCGAACAGCACAAAAACCGCTTCAAATATGGCGAGCTATACAGCCTCAATTATTATTGCGAGGTCAAAGAAAAAGACCGCACCTATTATGAGGTTTACAGCTTGCCGAGAACGGAAGAAGTTCCCGAAGGCTACAAGGAAATATCCTTTGTGTGTCTTAGACCGGATGGAACATACGAAGCTCCAAGTACGGTTGGGAATATGTGCAAAAGGGCGAAGCAAAAAGTAGAGGGTTTGGATGGCTTTCATTTCCACCAACTCCGACACACATTCACCAGTAATCTGCTCTCCAACGGAGCAGCACCGAAGGATGTGCAGGAGCTTTTAGGACACGCCGATGTCAGTACCACAATGAACGTGTATGCTCACGCTACAAGGGAAGCGAAGCGTACTTCCGCAAGACTGCTTGACAAGGTAGTCGGCGGCTAAAAACAAAACTTTCCCTTGTTTCGGCTCGTAAGGGCAAAAACAAGGGAAAATACATTAAATACGAGTATGAAACTGCTGAAAAGTCCAGTAAAATCAAGGGTTTTCAGAGAGTTGGTTAGATAAATTGGAATTTATAGAATTGATTATACCACTCATACCAAAATATGAAAATGATTTTTATTTTTCTTTAATAAGTACCATGCTGTAAAGCTCCAGCTCAAATGAAAGGTTATCTGTAACCGCTATAAGCTCACCACTGTGCTCGTTATCAACCTTATATATTTCGTATGACCCCTTTTCACCCAAATCCAATGAAATCTCTTTATTGGGCAAAGAGTCATTATCGCTGTAATAAGTAAGTATAATTGTTGCTTTTCCGTTTTTATCCACACCGCAAAGAGAATAGATATTTTCAACCTCATTTTGGGAAGGGATTTCTTTTTCACAATCATAAAGGAAACCGTACCAATAAAAAGCATAGTATCCCTTTAACTTTTCATAAGTGTAAAAATCAAAAACACCGTTAAAAACCGAGGGACGGGTGTCATAATACATAAGCATATCAATGGGAGAATGCTGAGAAGTGCACATACAAGCCAATGTGAATGATGCACCCTTAATGCCGTGAATTGCTTTAAGAGTGTAAACAAACTCTTCTTCCCACCCTTTTACATAGTTCCATTCGTTGAGTATGCTTTCTGAATTTTCATAACCGTATTTGTTTAAGAGTGTTTTTATTCTTTCTGCTTTTTGAGCCATATGCACAGGCTCTGTGCAATAAATATGCCAGGAAAAGAAATCAAGCGGTACGTTTCTTTTTTGCATTTCCCGAAGAAAATCCTCTGCCCATTCTTCGTTATGTGCAAGTGCAGGACCGCCTGTTTTCAAATCAGGAAAACATTTTTTAAGATGCTTTGCGGTAATTTCAAACAAATCAAAAAATTCTGCTTTTGTTCCGCCCCAGGTGCGCTTGTTCGATGAATCGTCAGGGTCAAGATCAGCTTCGTTCCAGATTTCCCAATATTTCATATTAAGCTTATATCCATCTGCCCAACCCTCATTGTAATGTCGGATAATATGTTCGCAGATAACAGCCCACTTTTTGAAATCCTCAGGCGGAACAGTGCCGTGCTTTTTTATCTGATGCTCAATTGTCTGACCTAATCTGAAAAATGTTTCGGTGCCTGCATCAAGACAAACTAAAATGCTTTCATCCGTACACGCAAAATCATAGGATGCAGGGTCATAAGGGTCGGCATCGAAATCAGGAAAAATGCATGTAATATCATGGCTGTACGGACCGCCGTAAATGCCGCAAACAGCAGAATCGTGATTTCTGCTGTATGGAATCCGCGCTGACTTATAATCCGTAAAATTACTGCGGAATTGGTCATTTGCGTGCCTTCTGTGCCAAGGTCCGCCGTTAGTCGCATTAAGAATTTTAAATTTGTTGCCCGAGCTATTCAAATCAAATTTTAATATTTCCATTGGAACCTCCGCAAATTCTTATTTTCCGAACTTTTTGACAAATTGGAATTTGTCATAAAAATCGCTCTAACATCAATAAACAATATATATCGGTGTATTGCTGACAGTCAGCTTCCTGCCGATTTGTATTTCATTGCCGTACATATCAAAGGCTTTATAATCGCCTTCGGGTGCGTCGATTTTAGTTTTATTTCCAATACTATAA
>JAFQHQ010000080.1 GCA_017397885.1 Clostridia bacterium
AAAAGAAGATATTCAATGCCGTTTTTCGGTATTCTTCTCATTGTTTCTTTTGTATGGATCAGTGCATCGGCTGCATTGTTATTGTTGTTCATCACAACAGGATAGCAGGCAGTAAACCAACCGACTGTCCGGACTACGGAAAGCGGCTTGTTCAATTCTGCTCTGCCGTGACTTTCAACCAGAATGCCCACATCTCCGCCCGCAATCTTGCATGCGGCTTGTCCCAATGCTGTCAAAAGGATTTCGTTGGTTCTTGTTCCGTACGTTTTGTTTGCTGCATTGATCAGCTTATCCGTAAAGCTCTCATCAAATTCAAAACTGTACTTTTCCACTTCATTTTCTTCGTTCGCACCAAACGATGACACATGATCAAGCGCTTCATTGATCTTTTTCCAATATTCTTTATTGGCTTCCGGAATTGCTTCGGCATATTTCCGCAGTTCTTCACTCCACTGCATAAAGGATGCTGTTTTGGCAGGAAGAGAGATTACTTCCTTGTTCTTGATCTGATTAACTGCCGTTTTGAAATCTTCCATCAGCACTTCCCACGAAACCAGGTCGATCAGGAAGTGATGTACAATTATTCTGATAAGATTTTCGTTTTCTGTTTCGCAGAATACAACATGAACAAGTTTGTCATCATCAATAATTACATCGTTTAAATATTCTTTTGCTTTTTGCGTATCTTCAATGCTGATTGCCTTGAAGGAATATATATCATTTTCTGCCGAAGAATGAATTTCAATACCGTTGGCAACAAAAGAACCTCTTAACATATCGTGATGCGAGATGAGTGCATCAAAAGCTTTTCTTGCCGTTGCTTCGTCACAATCGGTTGCAATGATACAGAAATGCACAAAATCTTTGGGAATTGTATTTCTCTCATGCAGGAATGCACGCATAATCGGACTGAACGGAATAACGCCGATTACTTCGCTCTGATTATAGATTGCCTTGTCGGAGGTTGCTTTCATTGATTTTGCAATATCGGCCAGGGTATCTGACTGCATAATGTCTGCAACGCGCAGTTCATATCCTTTTTCTTCGAGTGCCGAAACAATGTAAATAGCCTTGATCGAATCACCTCCTATTGCAAAGAAGTTATCAAACATACTGATTGCATTTTTTGTTAAAATAGAGCTGATTGCATCTGCAAGGGCTTTTTCTTCTTGTGTTTCGGGGGCAACATATTCCGTTTCGGTCGTGATGTTTTCAAGCTCAAGTTCGGGCAGGGCATTGCGGTTGATCTTGCCGCTTGTGGTCATCGGCATATTTTCAAGATACATAAAGATATGCGGAATCATGTATTTGGGCAAGCGTTTGCCGATCTCTGCTCTGATTTCTTTTGCACTCTTTTCTTCCCCTGTGTAGAATGCACAGATCAGCTGCCTGTCCGTTTTGTCTTTGCGTACAACAACCACACCGCTGACAATGCCGTCAACAGCCGTGATCGCTTTTTCAATTTCGCCGAGTTCTATACGCAGACCTCTGATCTTGACCTGGAAGTCATTTCTGCCGACAAAGACGATATTACCGTCTTCTCTCCAGTATGCCAGGTCGCCCGTTCTGTACAGTTTGCCTTCCCCGAACGGGTTGTCGATAAACTTCTCTGCGGTCAACTCGGGACGGTTGAGGTATCCCGCGCCGACACCGTCCCCCGCAATGCAGATTTCTCCCGTCACTCCGATCGGAACAGGATTCAGATATTGATCGGTAATATAAATCTGTGCATTTGCAATGGGTTTGCCGATATGAATGTCTATTCCGTCTTCACGATTTAGCTCGCCACCCATATCCCATACACTGCATTCGCTGGGGCCGATCGGATTGTACACTTTGGCTTCAGGCGATTTTTCATACATCGCCTCCAACAAATCGGCAGTAAGCGGTTCCCCGGATGTGCAGATACAGCACATCTGTTTGAGCACATCGGCGTTTGCTTTGCCATCAAAATATATTTTAAGCCTTGTAGGTGTTGTCATAAGAACATTTACATTGTTCTTTTTTGCAACATCTGTAAAATATTTTTGGATTGTACTTTCATTGTCATCAAAAACAACCACGGAAAAGCCGTTGGTAAGCGGCAACAATGATTCTGCAATGAAATAGTCAAATGACACGCTGTTCACACAGGCAAAAATGCAATTCTCCTGTTTTTTCAGTGTTGCAAGTGTGTTGTTGTTTGCACAAAAATTGAGAAGACCTCTTCTTGTGAGCAAACAGCCTTTCGGACTGCCGGTACTGCCTGATGTGTAAATAATGTAACATTCGTTATTGCTGTTGACTGTTTCAGCCTTTGATTGTGGTTCTGTTGCATCAAAGTCAACAATATCAAGAACAGTTGTGTCAAATTTCACATTAAAAGTTTCATCTGAAATAAGCAATTTTACATTGCAGTCAGAACAGGCATATCGGATTCGTTCTTCAGGATAACGCTTATCAAGGGGCAAAAAGATTGCCCCTATTTTTAGTACAGCAAGTTGGAAAGCGATCAGTTTGTGGCTTCTTTCCAGAAGTATTGCAACAACATCCCCCTCGTGTATTCCGAGGTGTTTTAACTTATCTGCATAGGACTGAACAAGCAAATTCAATTCCTTGTATGATAACTTGGTTTCTTTAAATATTACTGCCGTCTTGTCGGGTGTTCTTGCTGCCTGCTCTTCAAAAAGCTCGTGCACGCATTTGTCCTTCGGATAATCAATGGCGGTGTCGTTGAATACGGTTAATACTTTTTCTTTTTCTTCATGACTCAAAACAGAAAAATCTTTAATTTGTTTTGTTTCAGCAAGAGAAGAGTCAAGGATAGAGATATATCCATCAATAAAGCGTGAAATCTCTCTTTCAGTATACATTTCCTTCGCATAAGAAGTTCTGACTATATATCCGTTATTTTCTTTGAAAATTGCAACAGCCAGATTGAATTCTGTTTGCTCATTAAAAAAAATGAGTTTCAGAGATAACGGACCTTCTTCTGCAACCTCAGAGAGCTCACCTAAATAATAATTTTCAAATACAAACAAGGCATCAATTGACTTACCATCAATATCACATGTTTTATAAACCTCGGCAAGTGGCACTATTCCATACTTGTTAGTGTTGATGGTTTGTTTTTGTATCTCTTTTATCAAATTTTCAAAAGTGCTGTTTTCTTCGCTCTTAATTCTGACGGGAACAGTATTCACAAAAAGTCCCAGCGTATTCTCAATATTTTTAATCGGAACACTTCTCCCTGAAACTACCTTGTCAAATACAACATCGTTTCTATTTGAAAATTTTTGCAACGCAATACTGAAAGCACATTCGAAAATTGTGTTATATGATACTTTGTTTTTTCTTGCAAACCTATCAATATTCTGTGATAACCCATCATTCAAATGTGTTCTAAATGTGACAATATTTTCGTTTTTTGTATTGTTCTTCTTTTGTTTTCCAAAAATATGCGCAAAAGAACAGTCCTTAAGTAAATTTTGCCAATATTTTAAAGCTACATCTTTATCTTGGCTTTTAATCCAATTTACATACTGAGCATAGGATGTCTGAAATGAAATCTCTTTATTGATCTCGTTTGTTATTTCTTCTAAACTGACACCGTTTAAAAGCTCTCCGTAATATTTCTGTAAATCATGAATGAGCACCGGAAAACACCAACCATCAAGAATGATGTGGTGCGTATGAATAAGCGTAAAGCGTTCATCGACAAAATCGACAACAGTAACCCTAAAAAGAGAATCCTTCTGTAGATCAAGCGACCTTTCAAGGTCTTCATCGATAATTCTATCCAATATTTTTTGGGAGAATGGCTCGTTTTGTGTCAAAACGCTAAATGCAGGCATCCTGTTTTCAAGAATAACCTGCTTGATTGCGCCGGTGGATTTCAAAACAGTAAATGCAGTCTTAAGAACTTGGTGTCGAAGAGATAGCAATTCAACACTCTTTTTCATAATTTCCAAATCAGCATCTTTATTAACTTTACATAAAACCTGAAAATGATAGGTTTTATTATCAGCCCCCTGAAAACATTGAGCATATATACCTTCCTGCTCCGGAGTTAAACTATAGACATCTTTAATATTACTATTCATCAATCATCTGTCCAATCAAATAAATCTTTCAATTCATCCAGTTCACTATCTGTAAGAGTATCATCCGAGAAATCCGAACGGGTCTTTATCACAGTATTCGTTGCCGTACATATTGCAACAATATTTTCGATCTGCTTTTTAAATTCCTGACCGAGTTCTTCGCAGAGGTACTTCTTGTTCTCGCCTTTTGGTACGAAAATATTGACTGATAAAATATTATTTGAAACAACACAATCAACATTTATTTTACCCGGAAATACAGAGGTTCCTGAGCCAAAAGCGATTATGTCATTTCCTCTGTTTTGTACTGTTCTGCTGTTTTGATAGAAGTTAAATTTAATTCCAGCATTTTTGTGAAAACCATCTGCTAAAAGAAGATATTCAATGCCGTTTTTCGGTATTCTTCTCATTGTTTCTTTTGTATGGATCAGTGCATCGGCTGCATTGTTATTGTTGTTCATCACAACAGGATAGCAGGCAGTAAACCAACCGACTGTCCGGACTACGGAA
>JAFQHQ010000081.1 GCA_017397885.1 Clostridia bacterium
ATAAAAAGACTTGCAGAGGTTGAAGTTCTTCTCGATATGGATAAGAAAGACAAAGAAGGTGCTGACCTCGGTGAACCTGAAGAAAATGAAATTCCACAGAAAAAAGTTGTAGGATTGGAGCGATGAAAATGAGTAAAGAAACTTTAAGAGAGTTGTTGTATGAGAAAGCTTCAAAAGAGCAAGATACTTTTGTTGAATATCTCAAAACACTTCCCCCGGAACAAATCATTGATAAAGCTTATGAGAAAGTAATGCGTGATGATATTCTTATGAGCTTTGAAGATGACTACTTATCCGATAAGCAGGTCGCAGAACTTATAAAGCTCGACTATCCGTTGTCTGCTTGTTATGAGGAATGGATGGATACTGATGTATCTCACATGGAAATGTTAAGAGATACCATTGACAGTTATGCAAAAAGACTTGTCGAAGAAAACGAAGAACAGAAGAAAAAAAAGAAACACGAGCCTGAAAGATAGTGTATTTAATAATAAGCCTACTGCCTTAAAACAGTAGGCTTATGTTATTGATGGAATGAACAAAAGTCATATTATGTCGAAAACTTTTTGAAACAAATTTTTAGAAACATACGGTATGTTGCATAGTTTCATCTTTATAATGCAAATCAGAAGAAGGTAAAACCCAAGAGAAATATAATGCGGAAGCATTTGTTTTAGCAAGCACGGAAATTTGCCGTCAAATTTCCCCTTGTTAGTGGCTACGCCCCTAATACCCCGATGCTTGCTGCATCAAAAGTGAGGTGAAAAGTAATGAATAAAGTTATAAAGCAAACTATCCGACTTACAGAAAAACAACATTTACATCTTAAAATTCAGGCACAAAAAAGCGGATTGAAAATGGAACCTTATGTCAGAAAACTCATAATGGGTTTTGAGGTAAAAGCAAGACCGCCTAATGAGTATGCTCAACTTGTAAAAGAAGTCAATGCAATCGGTAACAACATAAATCAGATTGCTCATATTGCAAATGCAACCGGAACAATCTCTCAAACCGAAATTGACATTGTTAAGAAAAACCAAAATGACATTATGAGATTGGTGAAGGGGTTGAGATGAAATGGCTATTACAAAAATATGGTCTATAAAGTCAAGACTTGATACAAGCCTTAACTACATCGCAAATCCTGAAAAAACAACTCTGAAACCAAATATAGATGCACGGGAAGGTGTTATTAAGTACATCAAAAACGAGGACAAGACCGAACGATGCAAATATGTTCAGGCATATCATTGTTCGGATGACGCTCCCTTTAACGATATGCTACAAACTCAAAAAGATTGGTGCAGAAACGAAAGGAAAAACGGTGTGCTTGCATATCACATTGTTCAATCCTTTAAGGACTTTGAAACAACTCCGGAAGTTGCACACGAATGTGGAAAAGAACTCTGCGAGAGATTGTTTGGAAAATTTGAATGTATTATTGCAACACATCTTGACCATGACCACCTGCATAATCACATCATAATAAACTCTACATCGTTTTTGGATGGCTCAATGTATAAGAATAACTTCAAAGATTACTTCGTTGACATACGAGGAATATCTGATGCTATATGCAGAGAGCATTGTTTATCAGTTATCGAAAATCCAAAACACAGAGGTATGCACTATGGTGAATGGTTAGCACTTAAAGAAGGCAGACCAACAATAAGAGGTCAGGTTCGTATTGATTTAGATGAAATTATCAAAGCTTCCTACACAATGAAAGAGTTTTGGAAGTTGCTTGAGGAACGAGGGTTCGTTATTTGCAGACGCAGACCAAAATACGAATACACATCATTCATACCGCCTTATGGAACTAAACAAATAAGACTTGATAAGCTCGGACCGGAATATACCGAAGAAGCAATCCTTGAAAGAATCATAACAGCAAGAAATAAAATCAGGACTGCATCACCTACGGAGCTTCCGAAACGGAAGGTTTATAAATACAAAGGTGATTTGAAAAATATGAAGTCTGTAAAACTCAAAGGATTTAAGGCACTGTATTTTCACTATATGTATTTCTTCAAAATCATTCCAAGAAAGTCAACTCCGCAGAGAGTGTCATTCTTTATGCGTGATGAACTTATAAAATTCGAGCGTTACCAAAAGCAGTTTAAGTTCCTATATACAAACAACATAGAAACAGGAACACAGTTATCAGACTTTCAGAAATCTAAGGAGCGTGAGATTGATGACTTAGTTGCAGAAAGAAAAACGCTTTATTCATCCCGAACCGAAGAAAACGAGGACGAGATTAAGGATAAGGCTGAAAAAATCAATACAAAGCTTCGTGCTATTCGTATGGATGTGAAAATGTGTAAAGCAATAGCAGTTGATTCATACAAAATTTCACGGAAATATGAGCAAGCAAAAGCTTTAATTAAACAAGCAGAAATGGAGGCGAAAGCTAATGAACACAAGCGGCGAGGTCGCTGATTTAATGGTCAAAGAAGGCTTGATGATTACCGAAGAAGTTGTAAAGCTTACCGGACTTGGAGCAAAAAATCTTGCAGCTATCGTAATTGCCCTTTTGAAAGAAGATAACAAACTTCAGGGCAAAACCAACCTCAAGAAATTGCTTAAATCTGATAAACCTCTTTGTATTATGCAAATCAAAGAAAGCGACATTGGAAAATTCAATTCAGAAGCAAAGAAATACGGTGTTTTGTTTACGGCAGTAAACGATAAGTCAAATGATTCAGGGTTGTGCGATATTATCGCAAAGCAGGATGATGTGACAAAGCTTAACTACATTATGGAAAAGCTTGGGTATTCTGCAGTTGAACCTGAAATTGAACCTGAACCGGAGCCTGAAAAGAAAGAACCCGAAAATGAACCCGACAAAGATGCTCCTGATAAACAAAAGGATGAACACTCAAAAAACCCGTTCCCCCGTGCGAAAGAAAATCAGCGAGAGAGCGAATCTATGAAGCACGGGGATACAGACAAAACGGAAAACCGTACTAATGGAAAACCTTCCGTAAAGCAAAAGGTTGAGGACATTAAGGCGGAACAAAACAAGCAGAAAGCTGAAAAGGCTCCTGAAAAGCAAAAGAACAACGAACATACTCAACCGAGCAAGAAAAAGAAGAAAAAGAATCGTAAGAAAGGCAAAGGCAGATGATATGATTGTTAAATCTCGATATAGAGAGCCGCCGTAGAAAGCGGTAAATTCTCTAAAAAACAAATTGGACAAAATTTTTTATATGGAGGTATTAAATAATGAGTAGAAAAGGAAATTTTAAGTCTATCTTATCAATTATTTTAACTATTTGTATGATGGCTTCGCTTGTGCCGAATGTGTTTGCAGCACAGAGCAACGAATACACCGATCCGGCGGAAGTTTGGTTATCGTCAAATAACCGAACCAACGAGCTTGATGTCAATGCGACAACTACTTATGAAACACA
>JAFQHQ010000082.1 GCA_017397885.1 Clostridia bacterium
AAGGACCTCAAACGGATGAATTTTTGAGTAGCTTTTGGTGCGAAGGACGCAGGAAGGCTACTCGCCTTTCAAGGACGACAAGCCAAAAGATACCGAAAATTCACCGTTTGAGGCGTCTTCAGTGTTGGTTGTTAAGGCTATTATTAAAGTTCTCCTATTTTCTTCATGGTCTCCTTCATCATTTCAGCGCCGCCGTCCAACGCTTCAAGTTCAAAATCTTCATGAAAATTACCGTCACAGCCCAAAAGATTCATACATATTGTAAAGCATGACATAAGATTGTAGTCTGCCATTGTATCACGCAGAAGAAGGATGTTATCAAGATGCTTTCTTGCTCCCTCAAAATCACCGGTGTTTATGCAGTCGTAAAGTGCTCTGCCGTTTTTGGGAGTGCAGGCAAACATACCGTCGAGGTTTTTGTCTATGCCCATCATGTTGGCATAATCAAAGCTGTCAAGCCCCGAATACAGGCATTCAAAATTCTTTTCGGGATATTTTCTGCCGATTGCCAAAATGAGTTCCCAATCGGCGGTTTTTATACCTTTTATGTTCGGATGTTTTATGAGAATGTCAATAACAGGCATTGTAATTTTATATTTCACAGCCACAGCAAGATCGTAGAGATAAATGGGAAGCGGTGACCTGTCTGCGATGCGACTGAACCACGAAACAGCAATGGCATCAGTTGCTCCGCCGTAATATGGAGCAGTTATAACAACACCGTCAACCTTGCACACCTTCATGGCATCAATCTTTTCGCATACCTTCCAGATTGATGTATCCATAGCGCCAACAAAGAGCGGAACTCTACCGTCAACCTCCTTTGCTCCCACACGCACAATTTCCTTGTATGCATCAAGGCGGACGGCTGTCTCAATCCCCATGCTTCCCATCAGCAAAAGCCCCGATGCTCCCGCATCAATTTGCTGATTGATGTGTTTTTTCAGTGACTCCTCTACAAGATTGCCGTCTTTATCAAGGGGTGTACCGAGAGCTGTGTAAAATCCTTTTTTAAGTGACATATTATTGTTACTTCCTTTCATTTACATAATTAATTCTTACAATGATTATATTTGATATCCGCTTCTATGTATATCCGTTTTCGGACAAAAAATCGAATCGACGTCCAATCAGGACACTTTTTTCGCAAAAATTATTGTAAAACAAAAAGCTGTATGCTAAAATAATCTTAATTACCCCACTAAATCACTAAAGAAGGTTTTAAAATGACGAAAAATCCGAATGATTTTATAATTGAAAATGCCATTGTTGAAAACCATTTCATAATTGAAGATGCAAAATTTACCATTATTTCGGACAATGGGCTGATTGATATTGCCCTTCCCGACAACTATATTTATAATGAAGACGGAAAAGATCCGCTTCATCTCCACAATTTTTATGAGGTAATATATGCTCATGTCCCCATGAAGATTATTTTTGAAAACAAAGTTTTGGAATGTCCCAAGGGAAATCTTGCAATAATTCCTCCCAAAATCATGCATGTTAAGCAACAAAGCTATGCACCGACATCTCCTGACGCAACATACGACGGCAGTGTTAATTTTTCTGTGAAAAAACTTGATGTCAAACCGGACTATTCTCTTTTTAATACAATCAAAAATCTTCTTGCTGAACCGATTATCATAAAAGGGACAGATAAAATCAAAAAAACAGTTGCAATGCTGGATGCCGGCAATCCTCAAAATATTTTAAGCGACAAACTGACATCTTCTCTGTATTTTCACGAGCTTATCAATCACATTGTGTTTGAAACCTTAAACGGCAAAAAACTAAACGATATTGTTAAAGTCAGCGACTCCGATACGGGACGGGATTACAAAATATCGACAATAATATACAACAGTTACGAACACGATATAACCCTGGGGTTTTTAGCTCAAAAAATGAATATGAGTTCAAAGCAAATAAGCCGCATAATACACTCAATGTATAACTGCTCTTTCAGAGAACTCATAAATACTCTGCGAATGAAAAAAGCGGCACAGCTTCTTTTAACCACCGAAAAAAAGATTTTGACGGTTGCAAGTGATGTTGGCTACAATGCCGCAAAAGGGTTTTACAGTGCGTTTAAAAAATATTACGGATGCTTGCCAAAAGAATACAGGAAAAAGTTTATGAATGATAAAAATCAAACTGAATAGATTCAGATTATTTGTAAAAATGAATGATAATAAAAAGTAAGCTTCTCCAAAGTATGCGGTTAATAAAGAAGTTTATTCTAACAAAATACTTGCTTTTTATGTCAAGCAATGGTAAAATGTCATTGTTGGAGCAATCCAACCTGATACCGGGCAAGTTCGAGGGCGGTTGGCCACCTTTTATTCTGCTGTTATCAAGCAGGGATTGGGGGTGGTTTTATGGGAAATGAATACATAATTTGTTTTATGATTATTTTGTTACTTCTTGTAATAACCATAAAAAAATAACTGCTCCTCCCGTCAAGTTGTAGCAGTTATTTTTTCTGTTTTTCTTGGCTAACCGCTTTGCGGTCTTGCCCTTTATCTGTTTATATTATAATCTAAACATTTATTTTTGTCAATATAAATTACGAAATTAACCAAATAAAAGAGGACATGGAATATTGTAAGATGATGATGAATCTGTATAAGTAAATAAATCGTATTTGATTGAGCTTTTGTAAAAAATATTTAATTTACAAAAACAACCTTTGTGAAAAATAACCATTGACGATATGGATTTTGTGTGATAATATTTGTTTATCAATTGAATATCAATTAAAGGCTGTGACGAAGACGGTCGGATTATTAAGTCTAAAGAGAGTTGGCGGTTGCTGCGAGCCAATGGCGAGGTTTTCCAATGACCCATCACTTCCGAGCCGGAAGCCCGAAAGTTTTTTAACGAGTAGACGTTTCCCGTAGTTGCTGCGTTAAAGCAAAAGACTTGTTAGAGTCTGTGAGCGGTGTTTTTTAAACACAATTTGAGTGGTACCGCGGTTAAACTAAAAGTTTTGCCGTCTCAAAGTGGATACTTTGAGACGGCTTTTTTGTTTTCTCATAACCACTCAATCAATCATGGTACTCCGACTTTTATATCTAAAAAGGAGGAAAAAACAATGAACAACAACACACAGGAACAAATGGAACTTATGGAGGTCGGAAAAAGAATCCGACACACAAGAGAGCTGGTTGGTTTAAGCCAGGAACAAATGGCTAAAAACACAGGCGTTTCTCTTGATGATTATGCCGAATATGAAAGCGGCAGAAGAGATTTTAACTTCACATTTATCTACAAATGTGCAAAGGCTTTCGGCGTTGACCCCACAGACCTTTTAAAGGGTTCAAGCCCCACTCTCAAAAACTATGAGCTTTCAAGAGGCGGTCAGGGACTTCCAATCACAAGACAGAGCGAATATCAATACAAAAACCTTGCGGCTATGTTTAAAAACAAGCTTGCAGAGCCATATAAGGTGTATATTCCCTACACCGAGGAAGACCTCAAAAACCCCAAATTTTCCTACCACAACGGTCAGGAGTTTGACATACTCATAAAAGGCAGAATGAAAGCCATCATCGGTAGCAACGAAGAAATTTTAGAGCCCGGTGACACAATTTATTATAACAGTCTCATCCCCCATGCACTTGTTGCCCTTGACGGTGAGGATGTGGAAATATATGCAATTGTAATGAAGGATCAGAGCGCAGATGCGGCTGACTTCAATGTTTATCCCCATTCCGAATACAAGAGCGACTGGGTTGACCAACCTCAAACCGCCGTGTACAAAAAATGGGTTAAAACAGAAAAAGACGAAAACAAGAGTCTTAAATCCATTGAATTTCTCAATGAAGACAAATTTAACTTTGCCTTTGACATTGTTGATGAGCTTGCGAAAAAATGCCCCGACAAACGTGCAATGATTCACATCTCAAACAACAAGGAAGAAAGATTTTTCACCTTTGGCGAAATCAGCAAATATTCTTCAATGACAGCAAACTACTTTGAGTCCCTCGGCATCAAACGCGGTGACAAGGTTATGCTTGTGCTCAAGCGTCACTATCAGTTCTGGTTCTCAATTCTTGCTCTTCACAAAATCGGTGCGGTGGTTATCCCCGCGACAAATCTTTTGGTTGAACACGATTTTGACTACCGTTTTGAAGCCGCAAGTGTGTCGGCAATAGTGTGCACCGCAGACGGTGATGTTGCCCATCAGGCAGAGCTTGCAGCCGAAAAATGTGACACACTCAAAACTAAAATCATGGTTGGCGGAAAACGTGACGGATGGCATGACTTTAACGAAGAATTTGTTCAATTTTCCGATGTTTATGAAAGAAAACCCGATTCTGCCTGCGGCGGAGACGACATGCTCATGTTCTTCACCTCCGGCACAACCGGCTATCCGAAAATTGCAACCCACAGCCACAAATATCCCTTGGGTCACTTCATCACTGCAAAATACTGGCACAATGTTAACCCCGACGGAATCCACCTCACAATCTCCGACACAGGCTGGGGAAAAGCTCTCTGGGGCAAGCTCTACGGTCAGTGGATGTGCGAAGCTGCTGTGTTTGTTTATGACTTTGACAAGTTCAACGCAGACGACATTCTTCCCATGTTCAAAAAATACAACATCACAACCTTCTGTGCTCCCCCGACAATGTACCGTTTCTTCATTAAAGAAGACCTTTCAAAATATGACCTTTCGTCACTTCAATATACAACAGTTGCAGGCGAAGCCCTCAACCCCGAAGTTTTTGAACAGTGGAAAAAGGCTACCGGACTTTCACTTATGGAAGGCTTCGGTCAGACCGAAACCACTCTCACCATTGCAAACCTTCGCGGCATGACTCCAAAGCCGGGCTCAATGGGTAAACCAAGCCCTGCCTACAAGGTTGACATTGTTCTCGACAACGGCGAAAGCGCAGGTGTCGGCGAAACGGGCGAAATCGTGGTAAGCACCAAGGATGCTGTTCCCTGCGGTCTCTACAAAGGCTATTACAGAGACGAAGAACACACCAACGAGGCATGGCACGACGGCTACTATCACACAGGCGACCTTGCCTACCGTGATGAAGACGGATATTTCTGGTATGTCGGAAGAATCGATGATGTTATCAAGTCTTCCGGCTACCGCATAGGACCCTTTGAAATTGAAAGCGTTATCATGGAGCTTCCCTACGTTCTCGAATGTGCGGTAACTGCCGCTCCCGACGAAATAAGAGGTCAGGTTGTTAAGGCTACAATCGTTCTCACAAAGGGAACAGAGAAAACAGACGAACTGAAAAAAGAAATTCAGAACTATGTTAAAACTCACACAGCTCCCTACAAATATCCCAGAATTGTTGAATTTATGGATGAACTTCCAAAGACAATCAGCGGTAAAATAAGAAGAGTTGAACTTCGAAACGAAAAGAAATAAGCAGGCAGTGCCTGCACCTATGTCGCGAGCATAGTTTCGCAAGCATCACATCACGCGAACATAATTTACTTTAAATTTCTGAAATCAAATTCAGACAGTGCCTGCACCTATGTCGCGAGCATAGTTTCGCAAGCATCACATCACGCGAACAAAACAAAACTCAATTTAATTACACATAAAAATAATACGGCACCAAGGCTGCTTGCAAACAATGTCTTTGCAAGCAGCCTATAGCCTTAACGACCGACACTAAAGGCGGTTTTAAAATATAAATTTCGCCTCACTCATCGTTAAAATACTCGGAAATATTACCATATTCCCTTCGTTTTTGCCTTGATTGAGACAAAATTTATTATTTTAAAACTCCAAATGACCTCAAATGAATGAATTTTCGAGTAGATTTTGGTGCGAAGGACACAGGAAGGCTGACGCCTTTCAAGAACGACAAGCCAAAATATACCGAAAATTTGTCATTTGAGGCGTCTTCAGTGTTGGTTGTTAAGGCTCGCCATGTTTAGGAGGATAATATGTATAATAAGGTTGACACCAATCTCAATTTTGTTGAGAGAGAAAAGCAAATCGAAAAATTCTGGAACGACAACAACATTTTTCAGAAAAGTATCGACAGCCGCAAAGAAGGCGAAACCTACACCTTCTATGACGGTCCCCCGACAGCTAACGGCAAACCCCATATTGGTCACGTTTTAACCCGTGTTATCAAAGATATGATTCCCCGTTACCGCACAATGAAAGGTCACAAGGTTCTTCGAAAAGCCGGCTGGGATACTCACGGTCTTCCCGTTGAGCTTGAAGTTGAAAAGCTCCTCGGTCTCGACGGCAAGGAACAGATTGAAGAATATGGTCTCGAACCCTTTATCACAAAATGTAAAGAAAGCGTTTGGAAATACAAAGGTATGTGGGAGGATTTTTCCGGAACTGTAGGTTTCTGGGCAGACATGGACGACCCTTACGTTACCTATCACAACGACTTTATAGAATCCGAATGGTGGGCTCTTAAGCAAATCTGGGACAAGGATCTTCTCTACAAAGGCTTTAAAATTGTTCCCTACTGCCCACGCTGCGGAACTCCCCTTTCTTCTCACGAAGTGGCTCAGGGCTACAAAAACGTTAAGGAACGCTCTGCAGTTGTCCGCTTCAAGGTTATTGGCGAAGATGCATATTTCCTTGCATGGACAACCACTCCCTGGACTCTTCCTTCAAACGTGGCTCTTTGTGTAAACCCCGATGATGATTACTGTAAGGTTAAAGCCGCAGACGGATATGTATATTACATGGCAAATGCCCTTTTAGACAAGGTTCTCGGAGGACTTAGCGAAGACGGCAATGCCTATGAAATTCTCGAACAATACAAAGGCAGTGACCTTGAATACAAAGAATATGAACCCCTCTTTGAATGTCAGAAAGCCCCCTGCGAAAAACAGGGCAAAAAAGCTCATTTTGTAACCTGCGACAGCTATGTTACAATGTCCGACGGTACCGGTATCGTTCACATTGCTCCCGCATTTGGTGAAGACGATGCCCAGGTTGGCAGAAAATATGACCTTCCTTTTGTTCAGTTTGTTGATGCCGCAGGTAACCTCACCGAAGAAACCCCCTTTGCAGGTCTCTTTGTTAAGGATGCCGACCCCAAGGTGCTTGTTGACCTTGAATCAAGAGGACTTCTCTTTGATGCTCCCAAATTTGAGCATGACTATCCCTTCTGCTGGAGATGTGACACACCGCTTATCTACTATGCAAGAGAAAGCTGGTTCATCAAAATGACAGCGGTTCGTGATGACCTCATCCGCAACAACAACACAATCAACTGGATTCCCGAATCAATCGGTACAGGCCGTTTCGGTGACTGGCTCAAAAATGTTCAGGACTGGGGCGTTAGCCGTGACAGATATTGGGGAACACCTTTAAACATTTGGGAATGCTCCTGCGGAAAACGCCATGCAATCGGTTCAATTGAAGAGCTCAAATCCATGAGTGACAACTGCCCCGACGAAATTGAGCTTCACCGCCCATACATCGATGCAGTTACCATAAAATGCCCCGAATGCGGCGGCGAAATGCACAGAGTTTCCGAAGTTATTGACTGCTGGTTCGACTCCGGTGCAATGCCCTTTGCACAGTGGCACTATCCATTTGAAAACAAAGAAATTTTTGAAGATAACTTCCCTGCAAACTTTATCAGTGAAGCTGTTGACCAGACAAGAGGTTGGTTCTATTCACTTCTTGCAATCTCAACTCTCATCTTCAACAAAGCTCCCTACAAAAACGTTATCGTTCTCGGTCACGTTCAGGACGAAAACGGTCAAAAAATGTCCAAGTCAAAGGGCAACGCTGTTGATCCCTTCGATGCTTTGGCAGAGCACGGTGCAGATGCCATCAGATGGTATTTCTATTCAAACTCTGCTCCCTGGCTTCCCAACCGTTTCCACAAGGGCGCAGTTGTTGAAGGTCAGAGAAAATTCATGGGAACACTTTGGAACACCTATGCATTCTTTGTGCTTTATGCAAACATCGACAAATTCGATGCAACAAAATACAGTCTCGAAAAAGACAAGCTCAGTGTTCTTGACAAGTGGATGCTCTCCAAGCTCAACACTCTTGTGAAGAACGTTGATGACAACCTTGCAAACTACAAGATTACCGAAACCGCAAGAATTCTTCAGAGCTTTGTTGACGATCTTTCAAACTGGTATGTAAGAAGAAGCCGTGAGCGTTTCTGGGTTAAAGATATGCCTCAGGACAAAATCAATGCCTACATGACTCTCTACACTGCTCTTGTTACACTTGCTAAAATCTCTGCTCCCATGATTCCCTTCATGGCAGAAGATATTTACAGAAACCTCGTTTGCTCCATCGACAAATCCGCTCCCGAAAGCGTTCACCTTTGCGATTTCCCCGCATATGACGAAAGCTTCATCGATGCAGAGCTTGAAGCCAACATGGAAAAGGTTCTCGATGTGGTTGTTCTCGGTCGTGCCGCAAGAAATGCTTCCGGCATCAAAAACCGTCAGCCCATCGGCAAAATGTATGTTAAGGCAGACTTTGAGCTTGACTCCTTCTTTGCCGACATCATTGCAGACGAGCTCAATGTTAAAACTGTTGAATTTACCGATGATGTTAAGGAATGCACAACCTACAGCTTCAAGCCACAGCTTAGAACTGTCGGTCCCAAATACGGCAAATTCCTTGGTCAGATTCAAAAAGCCCTTGCATCTGTTGACGGTAATGCGGCAATGGATGAGCTTGAAGCAAACGGTGCTCTCAAATTTGACTTTGACGGCAACGCTGTTGAACTCACCAAAGAAGACCTTCTCATAACATCTGCTCAGGTTGAAGGCTTTGCTTCCGAAACCGACAACGGAATCACGGTTGTTCTTGATACACGTCTTTCCGATGAACTCATTGAAGAAGGTTTTGTGAGAGAAATCATTTCCAAAATTCAGACCATGCGTAAGGATTCGGGCTTTGAAGTTATGGATCACATCAAAGTCTACACCTTCGGCAATGAAAAAATTGATGCCATCATGGTTAAAAATACCGACTTTATCAAAGATGAAGTTCTCTCCGAGGAAGTTTTGACAAACACAGATTTTGCAGATGCTAAAGAATGGAACATCAACGGCGAAAAAGTTAAAATCGGCGTAGAAAAAATTTAACATAAAAAATGAACAGGGTGTTCAAAATTCAAATGAATTTTGAACACCCTGTTTTTATGCAGTGAACAAAAGCTATAAAATCCTGTTTAATTATCAAATGTCGATAGTCAAACCAAAATATAAAAGCTAAAACAAATCAACTGCCGGTTTTATTCAACAATTTCCAGAGTATCTCCGGGATTTAAGGCAACTGTTTCAATAAGATTGCCCTCTGCGTCATAGGCATTATAGTAAAGTATGGTTTTTGTTGAATTCACGATTTTTGCTCCGGGAACAATTTCGGGAACTTCAACCTTTCTTGAATCAACAAGATACATAATAACGCCGCCGTTGCCTGTGTACCAGATGTCGTCACGGTTTCCGAGATTTTCAAGGAATGCGGTGATGTTTGTATTTTTAACATTATCATTAGCATCGTACACATCTGCCGCATGTGTAGTAGCAAAGAACCAGCTGAGCTCTTTGTCGGTATTTTCGGCATAATCTGCAGATGCATCAACAATCTTATTGTTTGTGAGTCGGTAAGAACAGTCAATTCTATAGATATTATCAAGGTCCGGAACGGTGCTCTCGTTTCCTGTGGTGCTTGAGAACACAGCATACTTGTGACCGGTTTCAACAAGCCACTTTGTATATTCTTCTTCACCGGTTGCACCATAGGTTGTACCGGGATATCCATAGCCGATAACCGTCTGACCGCTTATGGTTTCGTTGTGGGTTTTTCCTCTTTCAATATCTTTCTTGGTCATTCCGTCTCTATGGATGATGTCGGTTGAAGGATGTGAGTAAGAGTGGTTTCCTATTTCGTGACCTTCGTAGAGAGCTGCATCGGTGAAGCCGTTTCCGGGGAGATAGAAGGTTGCTTTTATGCCTGCGTTATTGATGGCATTGACAATTGCATCATTACAGTTTGCGTTGTTGTCATCAATTCTTACGGTTACTGCTTTGTAGTGACCGCCGGGATATGCAGGATAGATTTCGCTCGCACTTATCTGTTTAACTTCAAACTCTGCAGGGTTAGATTCAATAGCCACAGCCGAAGGAATCATTTTTGTGGAATAGGGCTTAATGCCGTTTACATCTGTGTAGATAGCTTTCATCTTGTGGGTGTAGGCTTTTTCACCCAAATCGTCATAGCCTGCTTCGAGATTATAAACAGAGTTTGGTTCAACCGTGAAATTATAAGTCTTAACTTCGGCAAGCTCGTTTGATTCTTCTTCGTAGAGTGCAAGATAAAGTGTCATTCCTTCTGCCACGGGTGCATTGTTTACAATGTTTGCTTTGTAGACAACCTTTTCGGGGTCAAGAGTTTCAATCGCATTTCCGTCAGCATCAAAATATGTTTCATATTCGCCGTCTTCATTTGCGAGAAGTGCAAGATGCTGAGCAATCTTTAAATTGTCAATCCAGAAATTGCTGAACGCCCAGGGACTTGAACCGAGTCTTATGAATCTGAGAGTTTCTCCGCCAACTTCAAAGGGCATTTTAAATGTTTTTTCGCAAAGTACACCATCGTGTGCAACACGGAATGTGGAGGATGTGGGTTCTAAAATTAAAGCAACCTGTGTCCATTCACCAATATTCTTTGTGGCAACATCACTGTATACTCCGGAAGCTCCGTCAACAGCACGCAGTATGTAGGTTTCACCGTCACTGTTTTTCTTTATTCCAAGTATTCCGCCCATTTCGGCAGTGTTTTCGAAAAATAGTGCAAAGTTGAGGTTGGTATTTTTGTCGGTGTTGGTTTTATCAAACTTAAAGTCAAACTGAACAACCTGATTGGATACAAGGTTAGCTCCGCCTTTTGCACGGTTCTGATTTTCAAAGTTACCTGCCTTTGTAGTACCGGCATCATCCACATAGGTTACCATATGCAAAGCACCGTCTTCAAGAAGAAGTGCATTGGGGTCAGTAAATCTCCATTTTGTTGTCTTGTCTGCGTAACCTGTCGAGTGGTCTACTTCTCCGTTGAAGCTTTCGGTATATTTGTTATAGCCAAATTCGGTTGTAAATGTGAAGTCTTCACTTTGAACACTACCGTCTGTAGCCTTTACACTGCTGAGGTTTAAGGTGTATTCTTTGTTAAAATCAAGGTCGGAGTTGAACTTTACGGTAAGCACATTGTTGTTTTCGCCCGAAACCGTGGCAGTGGCACCGATTGAGGGTTCACCGTAAATTGCGGGAACATAATCTTCGGCATTTATTGCTCTGTCAAAGGTGAAAACAAATTCGGGAGCAACGCTCACGCCCTCTGCACCGTTTTCCACCGATGAAGAAACAAGACCAAGGGTGTCGAGGTTGGGATTCATGTTGTCATAGTCACAAATGCTGATGTTGTCGAGATATATTTCGGGTTTAAAACCTACGTAAATCTGATTGTAAAATGCTTTGATTTTGTTACCCATAAATGAATTTTTGGCAAGAGCACAATTGTAGGTTGTAGTTTCGCCGTTTTTGGTAACGGTTGCGGTGTAGACTTCATTATCAACGTCAACTATAAATTCAAAATGCATCCACACATCGGGTTCCCATGTGCAGACTGTGATGGGACTTGAAGTAGTTCTGCCGTCAATGTAGTTGGGAATGGTGATTTTTCCGCTTCCCGAACCGCTTTCTACGGTAAGAAGAGTTACTGAAGCATTGAAGTTGTCGGCAACGGTACAAAGTCCGCCGGAGCCGGAAACCAGTGCATCTACACAAAGGTCAAATGCAAACTTACCTTTTTTGGCAAATTCAAAAATTTCTGTGTTCTTGTTGGTACCTGTGTCCTGATAGTTCTGGAACTGTGCCTGCTTGCTGTTGAACATATATGCGGTATTGCCTTCGTCACCGTCTTTGGCTTTTGTAGCCAGAGTAACTGTTGAAGCAACGGAAGCACGCCATTTTGTGGTGTTGTATACGCCTGTTTCAAAGTTGTCTTCTTTTATCCACACATATTTGTCATCTGTGGAGTTGTCACCGTATTTGGTGGTGAAGCTTACGGTTTTGCCGTATGTAGCTGTAGCATCGGCAGATGCGGCAACCTTTGAAATGTCAAGCACGTAGCCCGAGTCATACAAAAGCTCTTCGCCAAGTCTCATGGTGAGAGTTGTGCCGTCTGCGCTTAATGCCTTTTGTCTGATTGCAACTGTTTTTGAGCCGTCACCGGTCTTTAATGTGATGTTTTCCAGAGCGGCTTCGTCAATTGCCTGTGAGAATGTGTACACAATTACAGGGCAGATGCCCACATTTGTGTCACCGTCGGAAAGATTTCCGCTTGTGATTTCAAGTGCATCTGATGCAAATGCCGGGAAAACAAACAAGCCCGAAAGCATCATCAACACAAGAAATGCCGAAATGATTTTTTTCATACTTTTACTTCCTTTCTTTATTGTTTATTTGAATTCTATAAATGTTTCAAATTTGAGTTTAGCGGGTTGTTTGAAGATGAAATGAACACCAGTGCGTTGCCTCCTTTGTGTAAAGGGAGGGGGACCGCGTAAGCGGTGGAGGGATTGTAACAAACTGCCTCAATTGCAGTATTTGTGCTTGATTGAGAGTTTATCATTTAACAATCCC
>JAFQHQ010000083.1 GCA_017397885.1 Clostridia bacterium
CTCGGGCGGATGTACGTCTGCGACGAGCGATTCAAAAACAACATCGATAAAAGCGGTGAAGGCACTGCGAAATTCGTTGCCGAAGCTATAAAGTTCTGTTGCAAGAAATAAAAATCGGGAGAGTTGCACAAAACAACTCTCCCGATTTTTATGTGTTACCAGTCGTCCTCTTCATCATTGCGACGGCGTTCTTCATCCTCTTCTTCATCGCGGCGATATTCGCTATCATCCCAATTGTAGACATACTCACCTTGGTCAATGCTGAATCCATCACGTTCGATATACTCGTAATCACCGGATTCGTAATTGAAACACCATTTTGGCATGCGAACACCTCCTCAATCGCTCAAGACATGCTGCAACATTTTGAATGCTGCCGATTTCTTTGCATCTTTTTTGGAGGACGATTTTGCAGAGAAAGATTTACTTTCTTCTGCTATGCGACAAGTGCTTTTCCAAATAGGGTTGCCGTCTTTGTCGTATGTTTGTTCAAAATCGTAGATGGGGATTGAGAAGTAGCCTCGGCGAGCCAAAATTTCTAATTGATTGATTGCCTCCTCTTTGTTGGGGGTTTCAATTTCGTCACGAATAGAAAGCCAAATGCCTTGGTTGCAGAGATATTCATACGCAAGTTTGCAAACATTTTTTCTGGCATCAGTTTGCGATTGACCGAATCCTCTGAAAATAGGTAAATCATCGGAGATTTTCAAAAGGCAATGGTATTTTGTTTTATGGACGAGCTCATCTTCAAGTCCAAGATGCTGTGAAATTCCGTCAAACTGAGTGTACCAGGTGATTTGGTATCCGCGCTCCTCAAAATGATAAAGAGGTATTCCGTTCGTTTTGCTGTACGACCATTCTTGAATCAACGAAACATAATCTTCGGTATCACCATCATTAAGAATACTTTCAGGCGACAACATAATCTCTACTGCGTTTTGCAAAACTTCTGTATTCCAATTACTATCGATCGCAATAGCGCCAAGAATCGCTTCAAACAAATCTTCTTTTACGGAGTTTTCCTCTCCTATGTTTTGAAGAACATCTCCGCGTCCCATTAACAGATAATCTGATAGACCAAGGTCGTCAATGCGACTTGCCAAAGTTTTCTTTTGAACCAATAGTTTTTTGATTTCGGTAAGTTCTGATTCCGAATAATTTGATACCAGTTCGTTTTGTTCGGGGAAGGACTTTTTTTCGGTCTCATACGACCAACTGTTTTTAAGTTTGGGGTCAAACTTTTTATACAGTCCTACCGAATTGCTGTTTTTTGTGATTAAGAGTTTTACCACAAAGAGGTCTAATACTTTATCGCCGATAAATTCTAACACCTCGTTGTTTTCGCCGCCGTTCTCTTGCGAGTATGAGCGTCGCACAAATGCCTGTTGCAACAAGTCCAAATTCTTAAACTCGTAGCCGATCTGATTCTGGATAAAGATCAAATCATTTTGTTCCATAATAAAAAATCCTTTCAGTAAATAATTTACTAAAAGGCATAATTATATCCGACAAAAAACACTACCCCTGTGCACCGAGATAGAGAATGCCGGACAACATAGATTAAATTTAATTCTTTGTTTTCGGGTGTTTACAGATGTTCACTTGCATAAACAAAAATAAACGCACAGAAACAATGTTTCAAATTTAAAATA
>JAFQHQ010000084.1 GCA_017397885.1 Clostridia bacterium
AAATTTTGGCGTAAATCAGTTTCCTTAAATAGCCAAAATTAGCGAGCACGCATCTGGTTGATGCGGTGCGGAGCGGTTCGTGTGGGACATCAAATTTTCGGAATTCGCTTACGAAAGTTCGTATGTGTTTTCGGGAAATGCTACGTGGTTGATTTTCATTATTATTTTTCAAACTCACCGATAAATTCCAATTTGTTATTCCGTGTTTGTTGACACGGAATAAACCGATGATTATAATCGAAGTGTACAATAATGTATAAAGATTTCATATCACAATATATCTCAGGAGGTCAACCAATGAAAAAAATACGCTTCGGAACACCGGAAGAATTTGTTCCCACAAAGTTTTGTAAAAATCTCAATCCCAAAGATACCCAAATTAAATATGACACATCCAAAATCAGTTTTTCCGAAACAGGGTCCGGCTGTATGGTGCAGTTTCCTCTTGCACCCGACGAAGAAGTCTACGGTCTCGGACTTCAGTTTGTAACCGTAAATCACAAAGGGAGAAAGCTTCGTCTTGCCACATATTGCGGTTCAACCGAGTCGGGCGACTCCCATGCTCCGGTTCCGTTTTTTGTAACCAACAAAGGCTACGGTATGTATTTTGACACTGCAAGGTATGCCAAATTCAACTGCGGCTGCCCGGTGCGACGTTTCAGAGAAGATGACGGCAGAAACGCCATGTATACGGAGCTTGTTGAGCTGTATGCAAAAGAACGGGATAAAGAAGAAACCCTTATGACCGTTGAAATTCCTTGTTCAAAGGGAATTGATATCTATATTTTTGAAGGTGACACCATTACCGACATTGTTTCGCAGTATAATATGTTCTCCGGCGGCGGATGCGATATGCCCGATTGGGGACTTGGTGTGATGTATCGAGCCTACACAAAGCTTAACGAAGAAGAAATTATGGCTTTTGCCGACTATTTCAGAGACAACGATATTCCCCTGGATACAATCGGTCTTGAACCCGGATGGCAGACTGCTGCATATTCATGCTCGTATGTGTGGAATGAAAACCGTTTTCCCGATCGCAAAAGAATGATTAAATATCTCAAAGACAAAGATTTCCATGTAAATTTGTGGGAGCATGCTTTTGTAAATTCAAGTTCACCAATCTACAAAGATATTTTTGACTACAGTGCCGACTACGAAGTGTGGGAAGGGCTTATTCCCGATTTTGCCACGGAAGAAGCACAAAAAATATTTGCCGATTATCACAAAAACAGTCTGGTGTCGGATGGGGTAGAAGGCTTTAAGCTTGACGAATGTGACAACGACTGGTGGAGCTTTCCCGACTATGCCCGTTTTCCATCGGGTATGGATGGCGAACAATATCATCAGCTTTTCGGCACGCTTTATATGCAGACGATTTTAAAAGCTTTAGACGGCGTTCCCACACTGTCTCAGGTGCGAGCCGCAGGTGCTCTTTGTTCGTCATATCCCTTTGTAATCTACAGCGACCTCTACAATCACAAAGAATATTTGCGTGGTGTTGTAAATTCAGGTTTTTCGGGGATCCTTTGGTCTCCCGAAGTGCGTCATGCCGCAAACAAAAAAGAGTTCCTCAGAAGACTTCAGCTAAATGTTTTTTCTGCTCAATGTCTCATAAACGGCTGGTCAACAAATGTTGTTCCGTGGATAAAATATGACTGCGAAAAAGAAGCAAAGGAGCTTCTGCGGATAAGAAAAAGTCTTTTCCCGATGCTCAGAAAAGCCTTTGATGAATATAAGCTGACAGGTAAACCGCCAATCCGTGCTCTTGTGTCGGATTATACCGATGATGTTAATACATATAACATTGATGATGAATACATATTCTGTGACAATCTCATTGTTGCCCCCATCACAGGCGAAGCCGACACAAGGAAAGTGTATCTTCCAAAAGGTAACTGGGTTGACTACTGGACAAAGAAGCCTGTTTGCTGCGGATGGTTCGAAGTTGAAACAGAAAACATTCCCGTTTTTGAAAAAAGCTCCGAAAGATAACTCGTGGCAAAATGCACAAAAACAAAATATCTTTTTCTACAAAAAACGTGTGCATAAGTGACATGGGGTAATAAATTTAGTCACATATTTCATAGACAATTCTAATTTATTGGTTTAGACTTTTGATATGAAATATTTTTAAGGAAGGTGTTTTTATGAAAAAATTACTATCAATTGTTCTTGCACTTTCAATGGTGCTCGGACTATGCACTGTCGGCTATGCCGAAGATGCATCGGTTCACGAAGATGAGACTCTGGGATTTACCGAAAACTTTGAAACCGGTACTCTCAACTCCAAAGTGTGGAAAACAAACACAAAAACCGTGATTGTTCAAAAAGAAAAAGACGGCAATGCCGAAAACTATGCGGCAGAGCTCAAAAATGTTTGGGAAGGTGAAACATGCTCTGCATCACAGCTGAATTTTGTATCAAGCAATTTGTATACAGCTGTTAAAGAAAGATTCATAATAGAATTTTCGGTTAACTTCGGTGATATGGATTCCAAAGCCAACTTGCCATCAGTATATTTCTATGATGCGGATAAAATACTCTTTGGTGAAAGTTTAGCACTTGTATCATATACAACCAACAAAGATGGCACAGGAAAGATTTCGCCTGCAGGTCTCAGCGAAAGCGGACTTTCTGCAACAAAGACCGTAAACAGCGGCGAATGGCTTGATATCCGTACATATGTGGATATTCCCACAAGAATGTATTCTATTACTGTAAACGGTGAGCTCCTTCAGGCTGAAGATGGTTCAACAACTTTTATTCTTTTTAACTATGCATCGGACAGAAACAAAAATATAAATGATGAAACCGCTCAGGCGTTCTGTGATGCAGGCGGATATGTTGTACCACTTATGCAGACTTCGCAGTGGTATTCCAAAAACATGGTTTTGTGGGTTGATGATTACAGCATTTACACCGACTGTAACGGATGTGCACAGTGTACTCCGGTTGCACCTTCAATAAACATTGAAAATGGTGCAAAAAATGTTGATATTACCAAAACCTTTGATATTAATTTTGCCGGTTCATATGACCTTGCAAGCGTTACATTAAACGGTAAAAAGGTGTCTGATTCCGAACTTACAGATAATGGTAATGGTAGCTACACCTACACTCCTGCTTCCGTATTTGCTTATGACACAGAATACACAATAAAAGCTGCTGCCATCAACAAATATGGTGACAAAGCAGAAACCTCGGCAACCTTTACAACAAAATATGCTTATAACATGGCTGAAGAAGATTTCGAAAGAGGTCTCAATAACAATAAATGGAAATTATCTGTTAAAGAGCCTGCTATTGCTGAAGTGACCGAGGATCCAAAAGGCGAAAAAGGAAAGGTTGCTCACATCACGGCAGATGTTACAACCCATCAGGGCGGTCAGCTTATGAACGACAATCTTACCCTCGGCGGTGCACAAATGCCCGGTGATGTTGTGTTGTCCTATGACCTCATGATTCCCGTGGAAGACAGAAATCCCTCTGCACATTCCTCGCATTCCGTTAAAAACCTTGCACCTCACCTTTATTGTGACACTGATTCTCAGGCATGGATTATGCAGATGTGTGACAATGCGGAGGACGAATCCATATTCCGACTCAAAGTTGTTGATGGATTAAACGATGCAGGAAAAGCTGCTTATTCGGATACCGGAGTAGACATAAAATATGGTGAATGGTTCCACGTTGACCTTGTTATCAACCCAAGTCAGAGCAATTACACCGTGGCAATCAACGATGTATCCTTGAATAAGACATTCAATCTTGCTTCAACCTTTGCGGCAGACAAAATTTCAAGAGTTCGTTTCCAGACAATGGGTTATTATGGTAGTAACTTCAATTTATATGTTGACAACATCAAAATTGCACAGCGTATTGCAATTGCTCCAGATACAAACGGAAACAGAGGCTGCTACTACGGTGCGGACGGCAGTGCCATTACAGCTCTTGACCCCGAAAATGTAACCTATAAAGCAAGACTTGTGAACAATGCTCCCACTGCCGAAAAAGTAACAATGTATTTTGCACTCTACAAAGACGGCGGCACAGAGCTTGACGAAGTTAAGGTTAAAACCTACACCGTTAACCCCGGTGAATATGCAGATATCGAAGAATCCTTTGCGGGTCTTGGCGAAAAAGCTTATACCCACACAATTAAAACCTTCTACACAAGCGAAAACATGGTTACACCTTACAGAAAAACCATGATTCCCGCTCCCGTTGCTCTTGAAAGTGCAACAAAATAATTCATATGAATAATTGGTGAATTGGAGTTTGTAGGGGAGATGGAATTAGGCTAAAGCGAAAGCCGGTCTCATCTTCGATTCGGTCGGCGATAACCGCTTGCCACCGGCAAGCATCGCCCCTGCCTAAGGGGAGGTGGATTTGCCGTTAGGCAAAGACGGAGGGGTACAAAATTCAATAATATCAACACTTTCAGCAATACCCCTCAGTCAGTTTCGCTACGCTCACTGCCAGCTCCCCTTAGGCAGGGGAGCCTTTCGCTCTTGTGTTAAACTCCCCACTAAACTCCAATTTGAACTCAAAAAAGAAACGGCATATTGCCGTTCCAAATAATGTTATTTACAATTTTAATCATATTAACACCAAGGCGTCTTCCGCCTATGTTTTTTAGGCAAAATCTGTTTTTAATGGCGAGCAAATAACGTAGGGTTCGTTATTTGCCGACATTAAAACA
>JAFQHQ010000085.1 GCA_017397885.1 Clostridia bacterium
GTGCCCTCCCGTATATATCGATGTTTTCTCACCGGGAGGGCGCAGAGACCCTCCCCTACGAATTCATCTCAACCATCCCGACAAACTCCAATTTATCGGAATTTATTATTTATCCTCCGTAAATTCATTGGGTTTCAACAGCCTTCCAAACCCCGAACTTTCAACGCATTGCTGACCTTCCTCGGTAAGCATGAACTCTGCCATTTTGCGCTCGGGACTATCTTTGGGTGAATCCTTTCTCAAAACAACATAGGTGTTGTTGGATAGGGGATATGTGCCGTTTGCAATGGTTTCGTCTGTTGGCATAATTCCGTCAATGGCAAGAAGTTTGAGGTTGTTGTGCACATCGTAGAACATATCCATGTTGTGATAGTAATAATATATGCTGTAGCCGAGGGCATACCCTGTGGGACTTTCGGTTTTGGCATCCATAACATCGGTGAGAATGTTCGACATGGTAAACGAGGTTTCTTTTTGCACTTCGGGGTGAATTTCATTCCCGTTTAAAAAGTGCCTTTCCATTTGTGCATGACTGCCCGAATCGTTGTTTCTGCAATATGGATAAAGCAGTGCATCGCCTCCGCCAAGCTCGGACCAATTGTCATAGGCATCATTCACATAGATGTTGCTTATTTGCTCTGTGGTAAGTCCTGTGGCAGGGTTATCCTTGTTTGTGAAAAATATCATGGCATCATAGGCAATGGGAATCAGCTCAAGCTCCACCCCCTTTTCTTTTGCAAGCTCCAAAATGTCACTTGCCGGGTAAACCGAAGCAAAAATCATGTCAACCTCACCGTTTATGAGGCGTTGATATGAAACATGGCTCTTTGAGTGCTTTTCGGGATATTGAGGGTGTGCCATACCGTTGTAGAAAAGTGAGGAATACACATTTTGAGTGAACGGATATGTTGAGGTTGAACCGTCCATTATCGGCATTGCTTTGTCAAAGCCGTACTTCACAGCCAAATCCGAGGCGTAAAGCTGACAGTCACCAATGAGGGAATTTAACATGTAGGCAACATCTTCTCTTGTGGCGTTTTGCCCGGGATATAAAAATTGCTCGGGATTATCCCAGTCGATGTTATCGGTGTCGGCGGAGTAATCATAAATATAATTGCCTCTGATATATTCATATGAATCTTTTGCCCAATCGGAAATTTTATCCTTATCCGCAATGTTTCCGACCCCTCTTTTAACACATGTAAGACCTGCATATTTCAAAGCCCCGGCAACCATGGTTGTCACTTCTTCTCTGGTGACATTTCTAAGTGGTGAAAATGTAACATCACTGTCTCCGCGGACAATGCCGCAGTGTTGAGCCTGCATAACCGAATTGTAGAACCAGTCATTTCGGGAAACATCTTCAAAAATTTCTTCACTGCTTTCGAAATGAATGTTGTCAAGCCCCATAAAACGCATTATCATGGCGATAGCTTCTGCCCTTGTCACGTTGTCAAAGGGTTTTGCTTCGCCTTTTTCATTTCCGAGTATAACTCCCGTGCGTGAAAGCCAACTCATGTCAAAAAATTCCATAACCGTTTCGTCATAGTCGGTAAAAGGAATTGAATCGGCAATGAACACATCTAATTCTTTTTCGGCAAGCTCCAAGGGCACGGTGGCATGGATATAGCCGTCATAATATTCGGAAAGGGTTATGGCTTTGCCCGAATCTTTGTATCGGGCAACCGCTCTCCAATAATCATTTTTTGCAATGCTTTCCGGGATAGGAATTTTTATTTTGACAAATGTTGATTCTTCAAAAGAGTAATATTTTGGCGGTGTTTCTTCGTTCTTTGGTTCTTCGGCAAAAATAACAGTTGTCGAAAGAATCATGGCAAATGATAAAACAATTGCTAAAACTTTTTTCATGTCGCTTCCACTCCTTTTTCGTTTTCTTTATTTTTCAATTTCATATAAGTGGTGTATCAATTTGCAAAAGCATATTCACCCATGAAAAGAATCTCTCCGTTTATATTATCTTTTATAACGAAAGTAAACGGTTTGTTATATTTGATTTCCAAAGGCTCCGGCGGGAGTGATGTTCCGCCCATTCCGCCGCCTGTTACAGCAGCGGCTTCGGTGCCTTCTTCATCAACCTTAATGTATGTCTTATGTATGGTTGAGTCAAGCCACATATTTCCGCCGTCAAACATACCTCTGAATTCTGCATCTGTTTCAAAGGCTTTTTTGATTCCCACTGTTTTCAAAATGTCATTCAGTTCAACACTGTATTCTATATCAAATTTCGGAACAGACAGAGCAATGTATTTTGATTTGAGCTCCGGCTCGCAGAGAGCTTCTTCGGGACTGAAATTTCTATCGGACATCATAAGATACATGCTGATATTAACGCCTTGAAGTTTTTTGGTTTCAACATATTCACCGTTTTCGTCAAATATTTCTTCACGGGTTAAATACGGAAGTTCAACTATGGTTATACCGTCTTTTTTCGAATAATTCATCCATGATGTCTTATTCATGAAATCTATGCTTGTTGTTTTTCCGTCTCTTGAATAGAAATCGTCTTTTTTGGTTGCACTTTTGTTAAACTCGTTTTGCCATCTGCCTTTGAAATATACCGCATTTACAAGCATAGCCCAAAAATCAGCATTGTCCCGGGTGATTATTGACGGAATTTTGCCTTGGGTTTTTTCATTTACCCATCCGTTAATTTCTTTTTCGGCAGTTTTGTTATTCACAACGCCGGATTCGGCATTAAACACTTCCGCAAGCTTTTTATTGTACTCTTCACCGAATCTTTGAGATGTATTATCGGAATTTATCCAGATTGAATTTGAAATGTTCATTTTCAAGAGTTCGGACTGCGAGTATTCTTCAATCATAAGTCTGATGCATTCGTTATAATGGTCGATATCCGCTACATTTATTGTGTCAAGTATTTCGGTCTTTGTTTTGCCCGATGCACCGTTTGCAGCCATCATAAGTGCCATCTTTATTGAAAGCGGCGAGAACATATAATTCTTGTCTACAGGCATATTTACATACACTTTGTCGGCAAATGACATATATGCAAATTTATCATCGGATATAACATCGAACATTCTCACAAGTGTTGTTATGGCTTGCTCAACCGTGTATCCGCCTTTTGGATCAAACTTGTTGTTTCCAACGCCTTGCATAACGCCGAGGTTGCACACTCTTTGAACCGAATCCGATGCCCACTCGGAAATTTGATTGCCGTCATCGAATTCAAAATACATTTCTGTATATCCAAGCTTCGTGTATTCTGCAATTCTTTTTAGAATTGTTGCAGCTTCTTCTCTGGTTATTTCGTCATGTGGTGCAAAAATTTTGTCGCCCTTGCCCTCTATGATTCCTTCGAGATACAGTGAAATAACCATTGTATTATCTGTGTCATCAAATACTTCTTCTGATGTGTGTTTCCATTCAATGTCGGTTGCTCTGTCAAGCATATTGTATGCAAGAATACAAAAACGAGCACGGGTTATATTTGAGGTGAAAGGAAACTTAAAATAGTCTGTCATTCCGATTCTGTCGGCTTTCGAAACATATTCTCTTGCCCATTCACTCGGAGCCGCCAAATCACCGTGAGCAATTGGCTCTGTTTTTTCTTCAACTACCTCTGTTTCATTTTTAGGGATAACCGGCATCGTACCTGCATGCTGACGATAATTGGGTTCGGCATATTTGATATCGGAACGAGCATTTAATATATCAACCGCTTCATCGGCTTTTTCTATGCTTTCAAATTCAACAAGGTATGATTTTGTCAGGCTAAATTGTTGTTTAATACTATAGTCAAAATCTTTTAATGCTTCTTTCAAAATTATTGCTGTTTTTGTATGGTCTATTGCATTCACAAAAATCTGATTGGTTTTATCTTCGTCCGGTATGTTATTCTTAATCTCCATTATTCTTTGCTTAGTCAACTTAATTTCGTCATCTGTTGATGCTGCAAATGAGCTTACACAAGATAACACAAGAGTAATGCAGAGTATGATTGATAATACTTTTTTCATTTCGGTTCCTCCTTTTACTATTCTTTGCTTGCTTTCTTTTTTCTTTTAAGCACAAATCCCAATGCAAGGGCAACGGCAACAACGGCTGTTGCACCGACTGCAATGAGAAGCTTGTTTGGTTCTTCATCGGAGACATTGTCTGATGCCTGACTGTCGGATGCTATGGTTTTTTCGGGCAAGGTTATTTCTTGTTGAATCTCTTGGGGTAGAAGTGAATAAAGCTTTTTAAGGTCACCCGGTTCCATTTCGCAGTCTTTATTCATTAGTCTGCTCATGAACTCGCCGTATTTATCAACTTCGCCATGTCTTGATACTGCTGCAAAAGATACCAACTGCTCATTTTCGTCCACTAATTCTATATATAAATTGGTTTCATAAGAATCCGGTTGTTTGGGTTTTGCATTTTCATCATGAAGTCCTTCGTTTTTTACATTGGTTATCATTATTTCATTTGCAATTTCAAAGAATTTCTCTTTTTCTATTTCATATAAACCGCCATTATATCTGAAAATTACCTTGTGGACGGGAATTTGCGTCAGTGAACTTTCTTTGATGTAATCTGCAAAGCATATTTGCTCGCCAATTGAGCTTCGTTCTTCTTCAAGTCTTTCATAAAGACCTTCGTCTAAATAATCTTGTATTCTTTCGGAAAATTCATCGGTATTTTTAAGTTTAATTCCGTTTTCGTCGTTGCTTTCAATTTCATAAACCCAAACCGAACTGTCGCTGAGCCATCCGAAAAGGTAGTCTTTTCCTTTTTGAACGGTGGCGCTTCCAAAATAACACAAATCGTAGGTTTGAGATTTTCCCGGTTCAACATCGCCTTTTATTTTCAAAACAGGCATAACCTTGGCATTTAAAATCTCCGATTCTGACTCTGCAGAGGCACTGTAGTCTATGAGCGTGCCGACAAAAACCATGGCATCATCTTCATAACCCAAAGCCTCCGGCACATCGCCTGCAAAAGCAATCACGGTCATTGAGAGCATTAACAGAACAATGGATAATAAACATATAATTTTTTTCAATTCAAATTCCTCCCCATAGTCAGTCCGCAATCGGCAGGACGTAAATATCTTTCATCTTATTTAAGTCAGAGCCGAGCAGTTGATAGGATGCATCTTCAAAGGATATTCCCAATACATCTGCAAGCACCAGATATGTACTGTCATTCGCTGCATTTGGCAATGTTCCGTTAACGGTATAGCAGTATTTGTATTTCAAAACATCACGGTTGCTGTCAATCTTTTTAAATATCATCCATGTTTCGCCAATGGGGATTTCAATTGTGTTTTCTTCTGTTCCAAGCTGATAGGAGGAACTCTCGGAAAAATTTGACTCTCCGTCATTTTGAGGTATTTCAAACTCGGTTACTTTTTTCTCAAAGTTTCCGTCCGACACACCGCATCTTGCGTCAAGCTTGCTTTCTGCATTGGTTTCATAATATAATTTGCCGTCAACATTAACCATTTTAATCGCTTTTCTTGCCTCATTCGGAGTGGTATCGCCCTTGTTTTGCAATATTTCAACCGAATCAAAATGTCTTTCGGCTTCTTTTTTTGGTGCATCGGAGCATGCCGATGTGAGTATGAGACACGAAAAAACCATGATTGATGCTAATACCCGTTTCATAAAATACCTCCTTAAGCAGCTGCGTTAGTATCTGAACCCGTTTTGGGTGCGTGTTTTTACGCCACTGCATCGTTAAAATACTCGCAAATGCGTCAGCATTAGCTGTGTTTTTGCCTCGCATTGACGCAAAAACACTGCACCGAAAATTCACAGAACCTAAAACAAGATAAAATTGTCGCTTTTTCAAGGCGGAAGGTCGAAGTAATACCGGCGTATTTTGAGACCGACAACAAAGAAAAACGGCTATTTTACTTGGTTTAGGCGGGTTCGGATACTAACGCAACTGCTTA
>JAFQHQ010000086.1 GCA_017397885.1 Clostridia bacterium
ATAGCGGTTTTCTACGCATTTCATTTCACCTCTTCCTGTTAATTCTATATGTAATAAATTCTTCATTTCGGCTATCGATTTTTGCGAAGTGGTTCCGGGCTTCCGCCCGATTTCGCACCGCTTTAGCGGTGCGATTGCGCATGGCAGCAGTCGCTTCAGCGACAGCGTATAGCCAGGCGCTCTGCTAGCCTCTCCTAAGGAGAGGGAAATAAAAACCCAAAATGTATAGCCTCTTTTAAAACCTTGATTTTCACCCCCTCTAAAAAGATTGTTACAATTCGGATACAGTCATCAATCAGTGACATCAGCGCCGACTGTGACGCGAGCTGGAAATTTCAGATGCGTCGGCGCGACAGCTTTGACAAGCTTTTGATGACACCTTGTCAGGATTCACCTTAAACTCAATGCAACAGCGCGACAGCTGCAACAAGAATTTAGGGATACCCCCTTATCGTTCAGGCCGCATTTTGAAAGAGAAAGTCTCCTCTTGGAAATTTTCATCTTCCATCATGCGAGGCTTATGATGAACCTGTTCGCTTCGAACTTCATTTACACCGCCAGAGCTCGGAGTAAATTCATCTTCAAAGTTTTTCTTTTCAGGCTCATACATAACGAGTCTTTCTCGATGAACTTGTCCATAGGTATGCTCAACTTCATCTATGGAAGTGTGACCGAGCTCACCATCTTTTGAATCAAGTTCTTCGTTCAAAACCAATTCGTCCGCCATCAAATCATCAGACTCTTTTTGTTCCTTTTCAGGATTATCAAGAGTCAAACTGATTTGCCTTTTGTCATGATTGCGAGTGTTATCATAAATGATACCTTGCTTCATCAAAACAAACTGACACTTGTTTAACATTTTGCCAAGACTGTTAGCACTAAAGTCTTCGTTAAACATTTCTTTAAGTTTGCAGCAAAGTTCTGTTGCTGTACCCACAAAAGTTTTTTCTTTTTCAAGAAAAACTTTAATCAGTCGGGGCACTTTTTGCTCTTCTTTCTCTGCAACAGAATCCCGGGTTTTCTCCCAGATACAGTTGGTATCACTCAACCAAAGCTGCATTTCTCTTGCAGTAACATCTCTTCCGCTTATAGAAAAAACAGCGAGAGATTCATAGCGAGAGTGCCTTTTAAGAATTAGGTTTGTATCTGCCGTTCCTGCGATGCCGTTGGTTCCTGAAATAGAATCCTGAGGATCCATTTCAAAACCTTTTTTAGCATGATGGACAAGTATAATTGCAATGTTATGCTTGTCAGCAAAAGCTTTGATCAAACCCATCTCTTTACAGTCATTTGCATAGAGAGAACTTTCCTTAAGACTTCCTCGAATCTTTTGAAAAGTATCGATGCCAATAAGACTGGTGTCAGGCTGTTCCTGCATAAAGTTTTCGAGCTGATCCAGCAGTCCCGAATCCAAATCACTTGCTGTCAAAGTGAAATGAATGTTGTCGGGCACAGGCATATTCAGCTTTCGAAGTCTTGACTGAAGACGGTTCGGGCTGTCTTCGAGTGCCATGTATAACACCCCGCCTTTGTGAGTTTTAAAGTCCCACACATCAGTACCGTTTGCTACTGACAAACACAGCCACAGACTCATCCATGACTTACCAATTTTAGGACTTCCAGCAAGGATATGAACGCCTGCAGAAATCATATCATCAATGATGTATCTGACAGGTGTCAATTCCTTTTCCATTAAATGCTTACCATTGATTGTAGATAAGCTAGTGTTGTAATTCTTCATAACGAATTACCTCCTTAATAAAATATTTGTTTGCACTTACCTTCGGTTACCGTTCCGTTGCTCCTTCCGACCAAGTTTTCTCGCTCTTCCTTATA
>JAFQHQ010000087.1 GCA_017397885.1 Clostridia bacterium
AAATTTTGGCGTAAATCAGTTTCCTTAAATAGCCAAAATTAGCGAGCACGCATCTGGTTGATGCGGTGCGGAGCGGTTCGTGTGGGACATCAAATTTTCGGAATTCGCTTACGAAAGTTCGTATGTGTTTTCGGGAAATGCCCCGTGGTTGATTTTCATTATTATTTTTCAAACAGCCCGATAAACTCCAATTTAACATTATTATAAAAATCCCTCAAAGGGATTCACATATTTTCTTTACACAATTTTTAATGGTTATGACCTGTTCGGGCGTTATCTCTTCGTCAAAATCATTAAAGGTATTGCTTGTTACATCTTTTTTGCAAAGAATTGCATACCATAAAAGAGCAATTGCATAGCGGCCCACTCCGTAGCTTGCATGGTAGCCGTCTCTGTGAAGCTTTTCAAAGCCTGTACCTGCGAGCATATCCAAAAGTTTTCCCGATGGCAGTATGAAGTCTGCATTAATATCTTTTGCGGCATTGGCATAGGTGGCTTCTACCTTCGTAAACATCTCTTTTGGAGTGGCGAAATTAAGTTTTGAAAGTGCCGGTGCTTCTTTGTCATATGCCCAGGTTTGGTGAATAACAATTTTTGCCTTTGGCACGCATTTTCTCACATACTCCGCAAGGGCACCAAGGTATGGCTGATATGTTTCGTAATCGGGAGAGCGGAGGCTTCCCTGCTGCAGGGTTACCACATCCCAGTTGGAACTCAGTAGTACATCATCAAGTGAAACCTTTAAAAGAGTATTGTGACCGTTAAACCAATATTCATATGCATCCCTTTGGCTCAGCATATTGCGGTAGTGAATTTCGAGAGTACAATCGCCTATATACAGATTGGCGGCGGAAATTTCCTCTTTGTCCTGATGTGCAATTGCGTGAAGATAATTTTGCGCATCAATGGAAAAGCTATTGCCTATTGACAGTATTTTCATAATGTTCATTTCCTTTCGTCGGCTTTTTCTGAGCTAATTATACAATTAGGTGATAGGAAAGATGCAGAGTCATAACTGTTTTTTTATGAATTCAGCATTATCATCTATCGGTTTTGAACCATCTAACTTTATCACCCTACATGAAAGTGTGTTCAACCACTTTTCAATTTTTTCTGTTGTACGAGCTGCAACAAAATTATGAAAAACCTTTTGTTGCTCGTACATATCCCCACCTTTTAATACTCTTTCACCAAATCTGTCATACTCTCGCTTTTTTATTCGTAAAAGGCGAAGTTCAACAGGAGCAGAAAGATAAATAACATAATCATAAAACGAATTTATTTTATCTCCAAGGTCTCCTCGTGTTGCGATAAGCACAACATTTTTGTGTTGTTCGATATATGAGGTAATAAATTCTCTTACTTCCTCATCAGTACGACTTTTAGAAAAAGGGATATCTGATTTCAAAAAATAATAATCTTCATCATTAAGAAATTGAAAACCAAGTGCGTTAGCTAATTTTATTCCAAGCGTTGTCTTTCCGCTACCATTAAGTCCGCAAATCAAAATTACACTCAAAATTATTTCTCCTTAGTTTTTGCGGTAGTTACAGAAGCAATATCAACCGCAAATTGTTTTGACAAATCTACAAGTTTATTCTCTTTCATATCTTTTCTCCATTAAATGAATTGACAACAATCGTTGTCATGAATTGGCGTTCCGCCATGAATTCTCGCTTACGCTCCATGAATTGAATTGCTTTTAAATGCACTTTAGTGCAATTCATGAGCCGCAGGCTCAATTCATGAAATCGCAGATTTCAATTCATGACGAAGGCAATTCATTGATTTCAAGCTTTGCTTGAAATCATTATACCACATGATTCTCGGAAAATCAATATTTGCTCAACGCTGTGACAAGTAAAATGCTGTGTAATTTTTCACCGGAAAATTGGGGTTTGTCGGGGTGTTTAACACAAGGACGAAAGGCTCCCCTGCCTAAGGGGAGCTGGCAGTGAGCGTAGCGAAACTGACTGAGGGGTATTGCTGAAAGCGTTGATAATTCTGCGTTTCGTACCCCTCCGTCTTTGCCTAACGGCAAATCCACCTCCCCTTAGGCAGGGGCGGCTTTCGCTTCAGCCTCGTTTGCGAACACCCCGACAAACTCCAATTTAACAATTCTAAACATTTTTCTGTTTACTATTCGCATTTTCTTATTGCACGATATTCTCTCGGCGAATATATTTCATATTCCCTGAAGATATGGTTAAAGTGCGCCTGAGATTTGAACCCGCACATTTTTGCGATTTCGCCTATAGGCTTGTCGGTTTCTGTCAGCATAAGCTTTGCTTTTTCAAGTCTGAGATAATTTATATATTCAACAACGGTTCGCCCTGTAGCTTTTTTAAAGCTTCGGCAAAGATGAAATTCACTGAGAAAAAATTTTGACGAAAGCTGTGTAAGGGTGATTTGGTAAGTGTAATTGCGGTTTAGAAAATCGAGAATCAGCGATATTCTCTCGCTGTTTTTTTCTTGAATTTTTGTTTCGGTGAGAACATTTTCACCGGAAACAATGAGATAGAGCAGTTTATATATATACGCTGCCGTCATAATTTCAAAGTCGGCATTTTCAAACCCTTTTTCAGCGATGATTTGCTCAAGACCTTCGATGGTTTTTGTTATGCTGTCATAGGCTTCGGGATTTGTCACGATTATGGCATCTTTTAATGCAAATTTTTCGGCAAATTCCGATTTTGTTACAATGCTTTCGATAAGCCTTGACGGAAAGTTTATCACAAGGCGTTTGTATTCGGGCGGAGTGGTATTGAGGGTTTTGTGCATCACACCGGGGCTGATTAAAAGAATGTCTCCTTTTTTTATCCGATAAAAATTATTCTTCAAAAGAAGTCGCCTGCTCCCTTCCATAAGGAAATACAACTCAAAGCTGTTGTGGGTGTGACTTCGGCTCATATTGTTGTCTTCAAATTCTTCCAGGGAAAACTCAATTTCCGATGATTTTATGAAATGGTTGATTTTTAGCATAGTAGATACCTTCTTTTGGATTTCAAATTGGGGTTTGTCGGGGTGTTTGAAGATGAATTTTGCACCAGAGCGTTGCCTCCTTTGTGTAAAGGGAGGGGGACCGCGTAAGCGGTGGAGGGATTGTAGCAAACTGCCTCAATCGCAGTATTGGTGCTTGTTTGAGAGCTTATCATTTAACAATCCCTCAGTCACTTCGTGCCAGCTCCCTTTACACAAGGGAGCCTTTCGCTCTTGTGTTAAACTCCACACTAAACTCCAATTTGTTTTACTCTTTCTTCTTGCATTATACCACGTAAAAGGGCAAAATACAACAAAAATAATGCCAATATAGCAATATATATAATGAAAATTGTTTTAATGTAAATATATA
>JAFQHQ010000088.1 GCA_017397885.1 Clostridia bacterium
CCCGGACACAATAGAATTATAAAAATGTCGTATTTCGCAATACGGTTTTCTTGCATTTTTATTAAAGATATGTTATAATATTAAAAGTTAGCAAAATTTTAACATGGAGGGAGATTTAATGGAAAAACTGGATAAAGCAGTTAAACGAGAAACGATGTATGTTGCCATATGGGTGATAATATTAAGTGTTTTGATGCAGGCTGTTTTTCTTGCCATTGGAAAATGGGATTATACTGTTTTACTTGGAAATCTCCTTTCGGGAACATTTGCAGTTATAAATTTTTTGCTGATGGGCATCACGGTTCAGAAAGCTCTTTCAAAAAATGATGAAAAGCTTGCAAAAAACACAATAAGGCTATCTCAGTCAATGAGAACTTTTATGCTTTTCGTTGTTGCTGCCATCGGAGCGCTGCTGGACTGTTTTAATGTTTGGACAGCACTTATCCCGCTTCTTTTTCCGCGTGTTGCCATTTTGATTAGTGGATTTACAAAAAGATCGTAATTTTAGGAGGTGATTGATTGTTATGCAACAAAAAAATTCAATTCGCTTCAGAATTGTAGATTTTTTACTTATTCTTATGATGATAATTCCCGTTACTGTTTTGATTGTTGTCAAGCTTTTGACAAATGTACCTGCCGAAGGAATCAGTGTTACGGGAGCAAAAATCTATTTTGAAATATCTATGCCTTTTCAAAATTTATTAATTACCGAATCACAGATTAATTCGTGGATGGTAATGATTTCTATTACGGGGCTTTGTCTCTATCTTACTCATGGTATTGGAGTTAAAGTTAAAAACAGGAGACAACATCTGGCAGAATGGATTGTTGAAAAAACCGATAACCTTGTAAAAGGGAACATGGGTGAATATTTTATGGCTTTTTCACCTTTTATCGGTGCAATACTCGGACTATCAGCTTTTTCAAGTCTTATATGTCTGTTTGGTCTCTATTCACCTACTTCAGATATTAATGTGGTTGGCGGATGGGCAATACTCACTTTCATTTTAATCACATATTACAAATCAAAGTGTGGTCCATGGGTTTATATTAAAAGTTTTGGGGATCCGGTTACTCTTTTAGCTCCGCTAAATATTATTAGTGAGGTTGCAACCCCAATCTCGATGGCATTTCGTCACTACGGCAATGTGCTTTCGGGATCTGTTATTTCAGTTCTTCTTGCTGCAGGTTTGCAAGGGCTTTCGTCAATGGTTTTGGGATGGCTCCCGGGAGTTTTGGGAGATATTCCATTCTTGCAAATTGGTATTCCTGCTGTATTGTCAATATATTTTGATGTATTCAGCGGATGCCTTCAGGCGTTCATCTTTGCAATGCTTACAATGCTCTATGTTTCAGGTGCATTTCCAATGGAAGAATATTTTAAACGTAAAAAGAAAAAACAAACTAAAGCAATGTCTAATTAAATATATTTTTAAACAGGAGGTTTTTTATTATGGAAATTGCTATTGCTATTATTTTAGGTTGTTGTGCTCTCGGAGCAGGTACTGCTATGATTGCAGGTATTGGTCCCGGTATCGGTGAAGGTAATGCGGTTGCAAAGGCTTGTGAAGCAATCGGAAGACAGCCCGAGTGCAAGAGTGAAGTAACTTCAACAATGCTTATGGGTTGTGCAATTGCTGAAACAACAGGTCTTTATGCACTTGTTATTGCAATTCTTCTCATCTTTGTTGCACCCGAAATGTTCATCGAACTTTTGATTAACTACAAATAATTCTATTTATATTGGAGTGTAAAATATGCAAACACTGGATGTCATTTCTGTCAATTTGTGGCAGATTCTGATTTCCCTCATCAACCTTGTTTTGCTTTTTCTCATTATTAAAAAGTTTTTGTATAAACCCGTTCGCAAAGTTTTGCAACAAAGACAAAATGAGATTGACACAATTTATAAGGAAGCAAATGATGCAAAAGAAACGGCAATATCAGATAAAAATTATTGGGATGAAAAGCTTAAAAATGCCGAAAATGAAGCAGATACAATAATTTCTGATGCTACATCAAAGGCTAATATTCGTAAAAATGCCATTCTTTCAGAAGCAAAACAAACAGCAGAAGGCATAATTCGTCAAGCTGAAAATGACGCTGAGCTTGAACGAAAAAAAGCTGAAGCTGAAATTAAAACCGAAATTGTTGATCTTTCCACAGCTCTTGCAGAAAAAATTCTGGAACGTGAAATCAAAATGGATGATCACAAAGAATTGATAGATTCTTTTGTCGAGAATTTGGGAGATAAATGATGATGGAAACAGGTAGGGAATATGCACAGGCTCTTTTTATGCTTGCAAAAGAAAACTCCCAAGAAGATCAATATCTCGAAGCACTCGAACAGATTTTGAGTTGCTTTAACGACAATCCTTTGTATATTGATTTTCTTTCATCAGTCAATATTTCAAAAAAAGAACGTACCGACGCAATTGACGAAGCTTTTGGTTCGTTAATGCCCGAACATGTTGTTTCTTTTTTGAAAGTGCTTTGCGAGCGTGAACGAATTGGTGCATTTAAAGATTGCGTCAACGAATATAAAGCTCTCCATGGTTTTGCTTCAAAAACTGCAATGGCTAAAATAACATCAGCTGTAAGTTTGTCCGATGCAGAGAAGGAGAGCGTTGTAAGTAAACTTGAAAAAATGAAAGGATGCTCTGTTGAGGCGGAGTATCATATAGATTCGTCAATACTTGGCGGAATAATTATCGAAACAGACGGAACTGTTATAGATAACAGTGTTAAAAGTCGTCTGGCTGATGTAAAGGAAGTGATAAATCGTGAGCAGTAAGGTAGAGGAAATCAGCAATATTATTAAACAACAGATTCAAAATTACAATTCCCGCATCGAAATGAAAGAAGTCGGCAACGTTATACTTGTTGGTGACGGTATTGCTCGTGTATACGGACTCAGACAGTGCATGGCAAACGAGCTTCTTGAATTCGAAGACGGTTCTTTTGGTATGGCTCAAAACCTTGAAGAAGAGACAGTTTCTGTTGCACTGCTTTCCGATAACAATAATATTCGCGAAGGAAGCGTTGTAAAAAGAACAGGAAAAGTTTTGTCGGTTCCTGTTGGTGAAGGAATGCTTGGCAGAGTTGTAAATGCTTTGGGTGAACCGATTGACGGGAAAGGTCCTGTTGCTTCGAATGAGACTCGTCCCATAGAATCTGAAGCTCCGGGTATCATTGAAAGAAAAAGTGTTTCTGTTCCGCTTCAGACAGGAATCAAAGCCATTGACAGTATGATTCCCATCGGACGAGGACAAAGAGAGCTCATCATCGGAGACCGTCAGACAGGTAAAACCGAAATTGCCATTGATACCATTATAAATCAAAAAAATACAGATGTTATTTGTATTTATGTTGCTATAGGCCAAAAAAGTACATCTGTTGTTCAACTTGTTAATGAACTTTCAAAAAACGGCGCAATGGAATATACAATTGTGGTTTCGGCTTCCGCTTCGGAATCGGCACCACTGCAGTATATAGCACCATATTCCGGTTGTGCCATGGCAGAATATTTTAGGGAGCAGGGTAAAGATGTACTAATAATTTATGATGATTTGTCAAAACATGCAGTTGCATACCGTGCTCTTTCACTGCTTATTCGTCGCCCTCCGGGCAGAGAGGCGTATCCGGGTGATGTTTTTTATCTCCATTCCCGTCTTCTTGAGCGCGCTGCATGCGTGGCTCCCGAATATGGCGGAGGCTCAATAACAGCATTACCAATCATTGAAACACAGGCAGGAGATGTATCTGCATATATTCCGACAAATGTTATTTCAATCACGGACGGTCAGATTTTCCTTGAAACAGAGCTTTTCCATGCAGGTATTATGCCGGCTATAAACCCTGGTATTTCCGTGAGTCGTGTTGGTGGCTCTGCTCAGCTTAAAGCCATGAAAAAAGTATCGGGTGAGCTTAAGCTTTTGTATTCTCAATATCGTGAACTTCAGGCATTTGCACAGTTTGGAAGTGATTTGGACGCAGACACCAAATCACGTCTTGCACTTGGTGAACGTATTGTTGAAGTTCTCAAACAAGGCAGAAATGCCCCTGTAAGGGTTGGCTGTCAGGTTGCAATTGTTTATGCAGTTATAAACGGTTTCCTCGATTCTGTTGAAGTCAACAAAGTATCAGAATATGAAAAAGATCTTTTTGATCTTTTGGAAAACCAGTATTCTGATCTTCTTAAACGGTTTGAGGATGGATACTTTGAAGAGTGTGATATAGATAATCTCAAACAAGCACTTTCGAAAATGCAGAGGTGACAGATATGGCTGCTGATATTAAGAGTTTGCGTAACAGAATTAAAAGTGTCGATTCTACATTGCATCTCACAAAAGCCATGGGACTTGTTGCTTCGTCCAAAATACGAAAAGCAACTGAGAGTATGCTTAAATCACGCTCATACGCGTGCGCTATTGGTGAAATTATAGATGTTTTAACAACGAGTAGCGAATGTGCAAAAAGTCCTTATATGCAAAAAAGAGACGATTCTAAAATCAAAATTATTATAATAGCCGGAGACAGAGGTCTTGCCGGCGGTTACAATGCTAATGTTTTCCGATTGGCAAAAGAATATCAGAATTGTGAGTTTATTCCTGTGGGCAAACGTGCATGCGACCGTTTTGGTGAAGGTTTCTTTAGTGCAGAATATTTTTCAAGTCAGGATGCGCTCCAACTTTCAGATAAACTTTGCAGAGAATTTACTGAAGGGCATTTTGATAAGCTCGGTATTATTTCTACAAAATATATATCTATGATGAGTCAAGAACCATTTATACAATGGGTTCTTCCGCTTGAAAAATCTAAAAATAAGAAAAGTGTTTCTATGGTTTTTGAGCCTGACGAATTAACCATTTTAAACGATGCGGTTCGTGAATATGTTGCAGGTCTTATCACTGCATGTGTGCGTGAAAGCTTTGCGTCGGAAGTTGCCGCAAGGCGTTGTGCAATGGATTCGGCAGGGAAAAATGCACAGGAAATGATTGATGAATTGCAACTAAGTTATAACCGTGCAAGACAAGATGCCATTACACAGGAACTTACGGAAATTGTAGCCGGTAGTGGCGTATAAAGGAGGTTTTTTAATTGGCAAACACATCAACAGGCGTAGTTTCGCAGGTCATGGGACCTGTTGTTGACGTTCGTTTCGAAGAAGGAACTTTGCCTGCTATATACAATGCTTTGACAATGCAAAACAGAGATAAGACTCTTACTGTTGAAGTTGCACAGCACATTGGTGATAACATCGCCCGTTGTATTGCAATGGCTTCAACAGATGGATTGCAGAGGGGAACAGCCGTTACAGATACAGGTAGTCCGATTTCGGTACCTGTTGGCCGTGAAACCTTAGGGAGAATTTTTAATGTTTTGGGAGAATGTGTTGATAATAAGCCTAATCCCGAAACAGCCGAGCGCTGGAATATTCACAGAAGTGCTCCAAGTTATGATGAACTTTCAACATCAACCGAAATCCTTGAGACAGGCATAAAAGTTATCGATTTGATTTGTCCGTTTTCAAAGGGTGGTAAAATCGGACTTTTTGGCGGTGCCGGAGTTGGTAAAACAGTTCTTATTATGGAACTTATTAACAATGTTGCTAAAGAGCATGGTGGTTTGTCCGTATTTACCGGAGTAGGGGAAAGAACCCGTGAAGGAAATGACCTTTACAATGAAATGATTGAATCAGGCGTTCTTTCAAACACTACTCTCGTTTACGGTCAGATGAATGAACCCCCCGGAGCAAGAATGAGAGTCGGCCTTTCAGGGCTTACCATGGCTGAATATTTCCGTGATGAAGAAGGTCAGGATGTTCTCCTTTTTATTGATAATATCTTCCGTTTCACTCAGGCAGGTTCTGAGGTATCAGCTCTTTTGGGGCGTGTTCCTTCGGCGGTTGGTTATCAGCCGACACTTGCCAACGAAATGGGCGATTTACAAGAAAGAATTACATCAACCAAAAAAGGATCAATTACATCAATTCAGGCAGTTTATGTGCCTGCCGATGACCTCACAGACCCTGCACCTGCCACAACTTTTGCACATCTTGATGCAACAACGGTTCTTTCTCGAAATATAGCATCGCAGGGTATTTATCCCGCAGTTGATCCTCTTGAATCTACAAGCCGAATTCTCTCGCCGGATATTCTCGGACAGGAACACTACGATGTTGCACGAGAGGTTCAGAGAATTCTTCAGCGTTATCAGGAACTCATGGATATAATTGCAATCATGGGTATGGATGAACTTTCAGATGAAGATAAATTGCTTGTTTCAAGGGCAAGGAAAATTCAGAGATTCTTGTCTCAACCCTTCCATGTTTCTGAAAAATTCATCGGTATTGCCGGCACTTACGTTCCGCTTTCCGAAACAATAAGAGGATTTAAGGAAATTGTTGAAGGTAAACATGATGATTTGCCGGAATCGGCATTCCTTTTTGTCGGCACCATTGACGAAGCTGTTGCAAAAGCAAAAAAAGCCTGACATTCTTTTTGATGATTGGAGTTGAAGAAATTTGAATACTTTTTCTCTTTCGATTACATCTCCCGATGGTGAAGTTTTTTCGGAAAATGTTTTAAGAATCATTGTGAGAGGAATTGAGGGTGATTTGGCTGTTATGGCAGGTCATATTCCCTTTGTAACAACAGTAAAAAAAGGTGAATGCAGAGTTCTTCTTGCAGATGAGACCGAGAAAACAGGCTATGCTGACGGTGGTATTCTTGCGGTTTCTTCTGAAAAAGTGACATTTTTATCAGGAAGCTTTCATTGGTAAAATTATAATAAATTGGAGGTTTAAAATGAAAATTATTAAATTGGTTTTATTGCTTTCTCTTTGCATTTTTCTTTTACCTTCCTGTTCGGATACTGCTGAAAAACCCGATAAGTCCCAAGCAGAACCTATAGCCATGTCTTCGGCTTATGAAGCAGAACCCGAGGCAGCGTCGGATTCGGCAGAAAATGATGGAATGTATCAGACTGTTACTTTTGAAGTTGAAAATTACGGTAATTTTGTTGTAGAAATCTATCCGCAATATGCTCCCGATACAGTCAGTCACTTTTTGTCACTTGTTTCATCGGGCTATTATGATGGCTTTGCTTTCGAACGTATAATTCACTCGGAAGCTCTTGTGACCTCTGATGAGCCATTGGAACCGAAGTCCGACAGCGGAGCAGTTATTTGCGATACCGTAAATGGTGAGTTTACCGGCAACGGCAGAAGCAATGATTTGGAACTTGACAGATACACTCTCGTTCTCGATCATGTTACGGGACAAAATGACAGTGGCAAGGCGAAGTTCAGAATTTTGCTCTCGGATGGTGACCAATATGAAGGTCATTATGCCGGTTTTGCAAAAGTAATTGAAGGCACTGAGATTATTGACCGCATTTGTGGAAGTGAATGCGACAATCAGGGTACATTTTATTCGCCAATTGTGATGAAAAAAGTGTATATAAACGAATAATTTTTGTGTTAATTTTTTAACGGACATATCTTGCATATTTTTACTTTTTATAGTAAAATATACATTAAGATAAAAAATTTTATATCTCTAAGGAGGAAACAAAAATGGCAGTAAAAGTTGCTATTAATGGTTTTGGCCGTATCGGCCGTTTGGCATTCAGACAGATGTTTGGTGCAGAAGGTTATGAAGTTGTTGCAATCAACGACCTCACAGATCCTAAAATGCTTGCTCATCTCTTAAAGTATGACTCTTCACAGGGCAGATATGACGGTCACACCGTTGTTGCAGGTGAAGATTCCATCACTGTAGATGGCAAAGAAATCAAAATCTACGCTATCAAAGATGCAAACGAATGCCCTTGGGGCGAGCTCAACGTTGACGTTGTTCTCGAATGCACAGGCTTCTATTGCTCAAAAGATAAATCACAAGCTCATATCAATGCCGGTGCAAAGAAAGTTGTTATTTCTGCTCCTGCAGGCAATGACCTCAAAACTATCGTATTCAGCGTAAACGAAGATACTCTCACAGCTGACGATACAATCATTTCTGCTGCATCATGCACAACAAACTGCTTGGCACCCATGGCTAAAGCTCTCAATGACTATGCTCCCATCCAGAGCGGTATCATGTCAACAATCCACGCTTACACAGGCGACCAGATGATTCTTGATGGTCCCCACAGAAAAGGTGACCTCAGAAGAGCAAGAGCAGGTGCTGTTAACATTGTTCCTAACTCCACCGGTGCTGCTAAAGCTATCGGTCTTGTTATTCCCGAACTCAACGGCAAACTCATCGGTTCTGCTCAGCGTGTTCCCGTTCCCACAGGTTCAACAACAATCCTCACAGCTGTTGTTAAAGGAACTGACGTTACAAAAGAAGGCATTAATGCTGCAATGAAAGCTGCTGCTTCTGCTTCTTTCGGTTACAATGAAGA
>JAFQHQ010000008.1 GCA_017397885.1 Clostridia bacterium
AATAATCACATATAATGTGAATTACAATCACAATAAGAAGGAGAAACGAAATATGTCGGAAAAGAGTATAAAACTGATGCTTAACGAAAGAGAAGTTACAAATGAAGATGGTTGTTCGTATACCGGATACGGTTTTACTGCATATCGGAAGTCGGATGATGCAGAAGTTTTCAGGATAGATGATCTCTCTGTTGAGCGAGGCGAGGTTGAGAATCTTATCACAATGATCGTTGACAACGATGTTTCCGTTACGCATTTTGAAGAGGTTATCGAAGATTTCTGTAGCTGATTGTTTTTACATAATTTTACAATACAAACATTAAAAAATCAACTCTGTATTTAAAAAAATATTTTATTTAAAATTTTTGTATCACATAAAGAATACAATTTATCAGATAAAAATTAATAACAACCTCCGAAAAGCCTCCTTGTTTTCATTTATGGTGACGCAGGGAGGTTTGACTATTTCATTCTGCAACCATTATTTTGATCGACAACTCTTCAAGCTGTGTCAGATCATCTTCCGATGCATCAGCATCGGTAATCAGATAATCAAGCTTTTCTGCAGGACAAATACTGATTATCGAGTCAAAACCGATTTTTTCAACGGGATATAATCCGTATACGGTTTTTGAGTTGTTAATAACTGTATTTGTCAGATCAATACTGCGTGATTTCTGAATGGAAAGACCAAACCCTGCCGAAACACAGGCGGATGTAATAAAGCACTTGTCAAAACGAAGCCTGCTTATTAATGATAATGCAAAGCTGTCATAAAAACAGCCGTTGGGTTGCATTTCACCGCCTGCAAGAATAACCGTTACGTTATCTCTTTTGCGGAGTTCTTCTGCGATTGCGATTGAATTGGTAACAACCGTACAGGGAACATCACCGATATTCTGTGCCATAAGAAAGCCGACACTTGCATTGGTGATGTAGACGACATCGTTTTCACCGATAGCATTAACAGCTTTTTTGGCGATTGCAAGATAGTTTTCTTTAACCTCTTTTACACGCTCGTGCGGAGAAAGGTTTCTGATAACGTTGCCGCCTATCTGACGTGCAGGAATGGCTCCGCCGTGCGTTCTTTTTAAAAGCCCCTGCTCCTCAAGAAGTCGAAGATCTCTTTTTGCCGAATCATAGCTGATCTGAAATATTTCCTGAATATCGGTATTTGATATTCTGCCTTTTTCGGATAAGATTCTGAGAATTTCCTGATGTCTTTCTTCAATAAACATAGTTTTTGCTCCTTTGTTAACGAATATTAACGAAATAACGTAGTTACAAGTATAAAATAGCATAAGCGTTAACGAATGTCAAGCAAAATCGTGAAAAAATGTTAAAAACAGTTAATTTACTGACAGAAGAGTTGAGATCAGTCTTTTTATGTGCTATAATTAAATTACAGGCTGTGCCTGAATAAATTATTGGAGAATGCTGTTTGAAAATTAACAACGCCTTGGAGATTGTTATGCAGCGTGTCAGCAATTAAGCTGACACGCCTACCGTGAGGTTTGCAAATACTTCTCCGCAAGCCTCCGGTTATTGAAAGTCAACAATTTTTGGAGGTTTAACAATGAAAAATGACTGCATCATTCGTTTGGAAAGAACAGAAGAACACCGTCAAACCGAAACTCTTGTCAGAGAAGCCTTCTGGAATGTATACCGTCCCGGATGCCTTGAGCATTATGTGCTTAATCAATTGAGAAACGATAAAGCATTTGTGCCTGAGCTTAATTTTGTTATGGTAAAGGACGGCAGGCTGATTGGTCAGAATATGTTTATGCACGCTGTCATCAAAGTCGACAACGGCACGGATTTACCGATAATGACAATGGGACCTGTCTGCATTACACCTGAATTACAGGGTCAGGGCTATGGCAAGATACTACTTGATTATTCCGTTAAAAAGGCAACAGAGCTCGGTTGCGGAGCACTTTGCTTTGAGGGAAACATCAATTTTTACGGCAAAAGCGGATTTACCTATGCGAGTGAATTCGGTATCCGCTACCACGGTTTGCCCGAAGGTGCGGACGCATCGTTTTTTCTGTGCAAGGAGCTGAAAAAAGGTTATCTTGACGGCATCAGCGGAGAGTATACTCCGCCGAAGGGATATTTTGTTGATGAACGGGAAGCGGAAGAGTTCGATAAACAATTCACGCCTAAAGAAAAGCTGAAACTCCCCACACAGCTGTTTTGATCTGACCGAATAAAAGAGCCGTCCGAGTTTTCGCTCGGACGGCTCAGACTGCTGACAAAGTATATTGTAAAAAACACAATAGTCAAAATAGACAAATCAGCTTAAAGCTACAGCCTCCCCTGTGCAAGGGGAGGTGGACAGATTATCATATGAAGTGCAACACACAAAAAAATAAAGACAACATAGCCTCTTTAGTGTAAAATGAAAGTAACCAAACAAACCTTTTACAGGAGGAAGCTATGATGTCATACACACATTTTACACGAGAGGAAAGA
>JAFQHQ010000089.1 GCA_017397885.1 Clostridia bacterium
AGGATATCCCCTCAAGGAAGCCGTTGTTGCACATCTCACAAAAAAAGGCTGGACAGTTACCGACATAGGAGTAAGAGCAGATTCTGACCCAAACGATACCGACCTTATGTTTCACCGTGTGGGTCTGAGAGCAGGCGCACTTGTTTCGGAGGGTGAATTTGAGCGAGCACTACTTTTCTGTGGTACAGGCATGGGTATTCACATAGCCGCAAGCAAATGCCCACATGTGCATGCAGGCGTGGTCGAAAGTGTTCCTGCTGCTCTTCGCGCAATCACCGGCAATGGCGTAAATGTTCTTGCAATGGGGGCTTTTTATGTAGCACCTCAAATGGGCTGTGATATTGCCGATGCGTATCTTAATGCAGAGCTTGGCTCCGGATATGAATGGTGGCACAATTTCTACGAATTTCACAAACTTGCCATAGATGAGCTGGAAGCATTCGATTATGAACAATACAAGAAAAACGGGTTTAAAGTAGATAAACTCGGAGATTTTCCTTTAAAACTTGAAACAAAACCCGAATAAAACCAGATTAAAGGAGACCAAAATGGAAATAATCAAAAAAATTTCAGAAAGAAAATCCGCCCGCTACAATGGCAAAATTCCCACAATTGTATTTTTTGGTGACAGTGTCACTCAAGGTTGCTTTGAAGTGTACACCAAAAATAACAGAAGCGTTGAGACTGTGTATGACCAATCTTCAGCTTACCACAAATATCTTGCAGATATGCTTTCTGTTCTTTTCCCAAGTGTGCCTGTTAACATCATAAATGCAGGCATATCAGGCGACAACACAGAAGGTGCACTCAGCAGAATTGAGCACGATGTACTTTTATACAAACCTGACCTTACAGTTGTGTGCTTTGGTCTCAATGATTGCGTAGTTAAAGGCATCGACTATACACAGCAGTATGCAGCTAACCTCGCTCAGGTTTTTTCAATACTGAAATCAAATGGTAGCGAGGTAATATATATGACTCCAAATATGATGTGCACAGAAGTAAGTTGCCATATTGTCGACAATAATATTGCAAATATTGCAGCTGATGTAGCCAAAGCACAAAACAATAAAGTGCTTGACGCATTTTTGGAAGCAGGCAAAAAATCCGCCGTTGAATGCGGTGCAAAAGTGTGTGATGTATATGCGAAGTGGAAGTGTATGTATGAGAGTGGCGTTGACACAAATGAGCTTCTTGCTAACAATATAAATCATCCCACACGAGAAATGAACAGGCTTTTTGCATGGTCTCTTCTCGAAACAATGTTTGATACGGAGGAACAATCATAATGTTTGAAAAAAGTCACTTTATAAAGCCTAATATTCAATTTGACAAAAAGTGCCTCACATATGCACCGATGTTTCGAAGAAGATTTCACATAAATAAACCCATTAAATCCGCATCATTGTCTGTGTGTGGTCTTGGCTACGGATATTATTGGCTAAATGAAGAAGCTGTCACAAAAGACCTTTTTACAGCGCCTGTCAGCAATTACTGCAAAACCCTGTGGTATAACAAATATGATATAACAAATCTAATACATCAAGGTGAAAACATATTTGCAGTAATGTGCGGTAACGGTTGGTACAACGAAGGCATTGAAACCGCGTGGGACTTTGACAGTGCACTCTGGCGTGATGTGCCTAAATTCATTTTAAGTCTTGAGATAAACGGAGAGGTCGAGTTAATAAGTGATGACAATTGGCTTTACACTTTGGATTCTCCTGTAATATTTAATCAGCTGAGGCAAGGTGAGCACTTTGATTCACGACTGTATGATGAAAACTGGAAAAGTATCCAATTTGATGATTCAAAGTGGGAAAAAGCACAAATAGATGACACTCCTCCTTCGGGGATTTTTCGAGAATGTACTTGTGAGCCAATTCGTGAAGTAGAAGAAATAGAACCGCAAAAAATAATAAATACAGGAAGAAATCGTTATGTGTTTGATTTTGGCAAAAATTTGTCAGGCTACGGCAGATTAACTATTTCTCAAAACAGTGGCGATAAAATTATACTACGATATGCAGAACAGATTCACGAAGAAGATGGCACTTTAAGATTTAATGACATGGATAATCCTCACTTCTATAAAAATGGAGTTTTCCAGACAGATGAATTTATCTGCTGCGGGAAAGAATTTCGGTGGTCTCCAAAATTCACATATCACGGGTTTAGATATGTCGAAGTGAGTGGACTCGAAAAAGCTTCAAGTCAAACACTTAAAGCAATTGTTGTACATCAAAATGTAAAGAAACGTTCCAAATTTAACTGTTCAAATCCCTTGCTCAACAAGCTTTTTGAAATTGGACAGCAAGCTACTTTATCTAACATGTTTTATATGCCGACAGATTGTCCCACTCGCGAAAAACTTGGATGGATGAACGATGCGCAAAGCTCTGCCGAACAGTTTCTGACTAATTTTGAGCTTGAGAAAGTTCTTGCCAAATGGTGGGTTGATATTTGCGATGCTATGACCGATGATGGTATGCTTCCGGGCATTGTCCCAACCTCGGGATGGGGATATGAATGGGGGAACGGACCTGTTTCTGAAGGAACTCTTTTTGAAATTCCATACAAAATTTTCCTTCACACCGGTGACGACTCCCTTCTGCGAAAAGGATTACCATATTTCAAGAAAAGTATCGCGTTTTGGAACAGTCAAAAAAATCAAAACGGTGACATTTTATATGGGTTAGATGACTGGGCTGCCCCTGTTCCTGATGAAGAAAAAGTAGACACACGATTCATTAACCGTGTTCTTAAAATAAAATGTCTGAAGATACTTCTTACAGCAGCTGAAAGATGCGGAGAAGAAACGTCAGCAATAAATGAAGAAATCCAAAAAGATATTTCGCAGTTCAAGGAAATCTATCTGAATTCCGACGGTTCTTGCACATTAAACAAGCAAACCGCAGTCGCCATGACAATTTACTTTGATTTGTATGATGATTTAGCTCCGCTTGCCGCTCAGCTGGCAAGATTGGTGGAAGAAAACGATTTCCATCACGCTTGCGGAATGGTTGGTCTGAGATATCTATACATAGCATTGAACAAGTGTGGTTTGCAGGAATATGCCTATAAAATTATTACTTCCAAGGGATTCCCGTCTTACAGCGACTGGGTAACTAACGGAGCAACTGCTTTGTATGAATATTGGGATATGACCACATCTAAAAATCACCATATGTATTCCGATTTTATGTCATGGATGATAAAAACCATTTTGGGAATCAGTCCAAATTCTTTAAAACCCGGATTCGAAGAAGTGCATATATCACCGTATTTCTTCTCAGATTTGAGTTTTTCAGAAGGATATTGCGAAACTGTGAAAGGAAAAATTTCGGTCATATGGGAAAGGAAATTTGATGTGATTAAATTAGAAATTGAGATACCCGAAGAAATAAATGCATACTACAAATCAAAAAAATTACTCACCGGGATTAACACCTTCACAGAACCATCAAAATAGTTTACCCAATAAAGCTATACCCTATGTCCAATATGATGGTGCGCATTGTTTGGGACGATGAGACCGCAAGTTCAAGTCATGTAACTACTATTTATCAAACAAACCGCTTGAACACTGTCAAATGCAGTAGTCAAGCGGTCTTTTTATTTCATTAATACTAACACTTGCATTACATAAAACAATATGATATAATGATAAAAATAATATTTTTAGGAGGTTAGTTTAATGAATAAAACCATATTTGTAAAATTCTTTGCTATTGTTGCTTTGCTGATATTTTCAGTTTCTTCATTTATGTCATCCAATGAAGTCATTGCAGCACCCACTCCCTCTCGAAGCCTAACTGTATCTCTTGCAAATTTTAACGTCTCATTAAACGGTACAACAGTACAAAATTCTCACAGAGAATATCCTCTTATTCTATATAAAGAAATAACTTATTTTCCCATGACATATCATGATTGCAGATATCTCGGACTTTTCACCAATTGGGACAGCAACACATCCACTTTGATTATTGAAAAAGGTGATGTTTTGTGTGCATATCGTAATCAGGAATCCGACAGACCGAACACCGGTTATATGAATGCCGAAATTTGTGATTTTAATATTATTGTAAACGGAAAACAAATTGATAATTCTTCTGAACAATATCCTCTTTTGTTGTTCAGAAATATAACTTATTTTCCTCTTACATGGCGTTTTGCAGTGGATGAATTCAGCTGGCAATACAAATATGATGCCGAAAGCGGTCTCATAATATCATCTGCACAAAATCCTGTAAAAACAGTGGCTCTCCCCAACTGTAACGGCTCGGCCGCAACAGACGGAAGCTATTATTATTACAACGGAACACAAGACGGCAAACAGGTTGTATTTCGTGCGGATGTGTCCAATTTATCAACATATGAGGTTATTCATGATGTTCCGAACACAAATATGAGTCCAAGTGCATCATTTAAAGAAGATGATTCAAATGTATACATTACTTACAGTGCCGGTTCCGGACCGATCATGAGCACAGATTATTCATACAAAATCAATGCGGATGGAAGCCTCAGCAATGAAAAGCCCAAAAATTACCTTAATTACAAACACGGTGCTTTGACATATGACGTGTGCAACGAAGACATTGAGCTAAAAGTCACAAACTTTGGAGACGGTTTCAAATTTGTATACACCTTAGACGGAGTAGAAAAGGAAATTACCTATAACACAAAAGAGCGTTTGGGCAGAAACATCGATGGTGGCAATAATTATTCTGTGGTAAATGATGTTATTCAGATATATAACAAGAAAATATATTTTACTATGTTTGATGCAAGCGAGCAAACCTACAGCAATTTGTATTGCATAGATACTAACGATAATTCAATTGATCTTGTACTTGACAGGGTTTATGGTTTTTATGCTTTTGGAGCAGAAAAAAGCGAAGACGGCACAAAACATGAAAAACTTCTCATTGATTCTGATAATAAAATCTACGTATATGATACTCTCACCGGAGAAAAATATATTATCGAAGATAACGTCGAATCGGGACTTCATCTGATAGCCGGTGTGGGAGAAAACGAATTGTACACACTTCAGACAACTCTGATATCGGACAGAATTCTTGTGAAAAAATATTCGTTTGATGACACAAACATATTGCGCGAAACACTTCTTGACACAACAACTTGGTTCAGCTATATGGTTTCAAGCGATAAGCTGGTTGTGGCTCTTGGGGATGAGGTACCCAACGAAGAAATCCGCCTCCTTGTGGTTGGAGAAGGCATTGATGCATTCAGATCATCAGATAAAGCAAGAGGAATATTTATTTTTGAGGATACTCTGATATATGGAATAGATGATTTTAAAAATACAGCAGTGGTAAATTTAAAATAAACCCGGAAATATACAATTTAAATTCCTATACATCAAAAAAAAGCTCTGTATGGTTAACTAACCACCAAACAGAGCTTTTTGTTATTATTACAGATTTAAAAATACAACAGATGCAGTGCCGAGAATTACTCCTGCTATCTGATATTTTGAAAGTTTTTCATGATACAGAAGTATTGAAACTGCGGCAGTTGCCACAATTCCGCCTGCGGCAGTGAGCGGATTCATAACAGATGCAGGCATCATTCCGAGAAGCAAAATGGTGAGAAAATTTGCCAGACCGTTTGCCGCACCGCAAATAACCGGAAAATATGCTTTTTTGAGACACATTATTGCATGCTTGCGTTCATAGATAAGTGCCATAACAATCATGAGCGTCGCCGCCATTAAAAGAGCTATAATCATAAACTCATTTGACTGAGAAGCATATGCACTTTTTTCCTGAAGTTGCATAACCACATAGCAAAAACCATTACCGAAGAAAGAGAGAACTGCATATATTATCCATTTTACATTTACTTTAACCTTACCTTCTTCGCGATTTATGAGTGCAAGAGAGATAAGCAAAAGTGCAACCCCTACATAAAGCGGCCAACTTGTGGGTTCTTTAAAATATATTATGCCGAAAACCGTGGGAACCATCAGCGAATAAGAAATGATGAGCGAGGTTATGGCAAGAGAACCGCATCTGATAGCCAAAATGGAAAACACCATTATTGCCGCAAAGCCAAGTGCAAAGCCTGCCGAATATGGTAAAATTTCCATCGAGAAATGAAGTCCGCCTTTTTTGGTGACTGCAAAAAAGACTGCGGCAACAATACACACGATTCCTGTGAATATGTATGTACCAAAGCCTTGTGTTTTATCACCGTATGCTTTTTTAATGACATTTTGAACGGTGATTGCAAGAATTACAAAAATAATAAATAATGTTTGTTGCATTTTTCCCTCCGTAAACTTATTTTACTTAAAAACGTGAATACTATAGAGATTTTAACACAAGAACATCATTTTTTCAATGCTTTTCTCAACCAAAAAGCCAACGAATTATCCAGCCTTTATTGTGGATTTTTATTTCGCTTAAGAAAGTCTGATTTTAAGATTAACACACTTTTCCCCTTTAGCAGACATTGCAAGATAGTGGGCATTTCTGTTGGCATACATCAGATTCTTGCTGTTTATTTTCCCGTCGGTTGTATAGGTGCATTTGTGACCGAGGTAGCTTACCGAAACAAAACCATCACCAAGCTCACATTCCCCGTAGTTTTTGCCGTCGAAGGCGATTATCGGGAACATTATTTTAATATTGCCTTCGGATGATGCATTAATGCTCACGCCCTCATCTGACACAGTGTATGTTTCTGTAACTTCCGTTCCGCCGGGAGTCTTCATTTTGAATTTTACGCATATAGCTTCGTCGGTCTGTGATTGTTCGATGAATGAATATTCCACCCCTTCATCGAAAGCATGAACCCATTTGCCGTCTTCATACACACCGGAACAAATGGAAAAACAAGACTGATTTTCAATGTCTGTTTTGTATCCGGGTTCTTTGGCAAAGGGTACGGAGATAACTGTTTGCGAAGGTACACCTTTTTTATGTATTCTGCCAAGACCTGTGCCGTCATAGTGAGTGTTGGCATTGGTATCAAACTGCAGGAACCAGTCGTTGAATTTTACAAAGGTCATGTGAAAATGCTCACTTGTGTTCCACACATATTTTGCCTGAAAGCTTGAAGATTTGGTTTCTTCAACAGATTCATCACACATTGCATATGCAAAATAAAGCCAGGATGCCGTTGTTACCATATATTTGTCAAAATAGGCATACTGTTCACAACCATAGAAAGAGTCAACGGAATAATAATTCTTTATATGAGCCGGAGCATCGGAATCGAGCCAGGATTTTGTGTAATCAATGGCTCGCGAAGCTGCTTTTTTAAACTCACCGATTTTTTCGGTTTCTCCCCTTTTGTTTAGCAGCCACACATAAAACTCACAAAGTGCGGCATAAAAAGCTTCATTGTGGAAAAACTGATTGCTTCTGCCTCCAAAAGGTATTTCGCCTGTTACCGACTGCATTTTAAGAGTGCAATCGATAGCTTTCACAAACTGCTGTTCTAGTGCATCTTTGAATTTGCCTTCATAGCCAAAGTAGAGACATCCTGCAAGCTGAAGCCTTGTAACAAAATCATAGACAAGTGGCTCGCCGGGATCTCGGTACATTCCGTTTTCATCAAAGGCAAAAAGCTGAGATGCAATCTGATTGTCAATGAATGCAGACTCATCCCCTATCCCTGCAAATTTTCGAAGCTGTTCGCTCACCGCACCAAATGCCGCCCAGTTGGAAACGGGTTCAACCGGAACAGGAGCAATCCGGCTGTAGGTTGTTTGAGGATCAATTTTTGAAAGCTCCCCTCTCCATCTGTCGGTATGGCATTTGTCATAAACACCTGCTTTTTCAAGTTCGAGAATACAAAATACAACCTCTTTAACCGAAAAATCATTTCCTGTATGAAAACCGTTTATTTCGTGAGCTACCGGAATCTCTTTACAACAAAGATCCATCATCTTTATAAAATAGTCTTTATATTCTGTTTTTCTGCCGTGAGCAATGAGAATACCGAGGTTTGCCACAAGTCTCGGATAACCATGTTCCTGAATGCTGTTTTCCTCAACCGATTTGGTATATCTTTCAATATGTTCCTTGGAATAGGCTTCAAGCACTCTTTCCATAAGGTCAATATATACTGTACGATTCATCGAATACCCCCTGATTTATTAGTATAATTAATTGTACCAAAATGTGATGAGTTTGTAAACAAATTATATTATTTTATTACGGGCAAAAGTAGTGTTATATTAAGATTTTTAAATTAACAAGTAATAACAAGAGCAATAAATACAAGCATTTCGTCACCGGTATTTTTGATTCCGTGACCATGCCCCGAGGGAGTTAGAGTTACCGTCCCGGGGACTGCTTCAATTATGTTGCCGTCATCATTGTAGCTTGCACGCCCCGAAAGAATGAAATATGTTTCGCTTTCGCCGATGTGCATATGGTAGTCCACTACCTCCCCGGGTTTTAACTGCACAAGGGCATAGGCTTTTATTTTTGGATCTGATGCATCAAAATCAGCAAGGTCTGTGAGAAACATTTTTTCTTTGCCTTCATTGTTCAGCTTTGTTTTGGTTTTTAAGTCTTGTATTTTTTTGTACATATGAAATCCTTTTATTTTATAAAATCTTTTCTCATGGGTGTGAATGTGTCGAGGAGCACTCCTGCTTTAAGGCAACGGCAACCATGCAAAACATTTGGTTCATCATACAAGGTATCGCCGCTTTTTACAATTTTCGTTTCATTTCCGATTGTAAATTCAAACTCTCCCGAAAGCACATATGTGGTTTGTTCGTGAGGATGGAAATGCATATCCCCTACTGCTCCCTCTTCAAAATGAACTTCAACATGCATAAGCGATTCGCTGTATGCAAGTATTTTTCTTTTAACTCCTTTTCCTAAATCCTTAAACTCGCATTCGTTCCAAAATACAAAAGGTTTACTTATGTTTGTGCTCATATTATAATTCCTCTCTAAAAATTATTTAGCCACCAAAGTCAAGGTTGTCAGCTTGAGAGATAAATTGGAGTTTATCACTAATCTGACCACATTACTGCACATGCAATTGTCAAGGCTATTTTACAAAATCTTTTCTATTTAAATCTGTATGTTGTCATTCTGTCATACCTATCGCCTTTTTTCAAGACAACATCCGGGAAATGCGAATAATTTATCCCATTCGGAAAGCCTTGTGTTTCAAGGCAAACAGCACCGTATCGGCCGTAGTTTGCTCCGCCTTTATATTTTTTGGATGAATCAAACTCTGTGGGAAGATAAATCTGCACCCCCGGTTGGTCAGTATACATTTCCATAGTGATTCCGCTTTTATCACCCTTCAGCACGCCGCCCAAGCGATAACCTCTGCCGTCTAAGACAAAATTGTGGTCATAGCCGCCAAACATATCAATTTGTTCGTGTTTTATTTTGAGGCGATCGCCGATTTTTGACTCTGTTGTAAAATCAAAGGGTGTACCGTCTACCGCACGAATCTCACCGCAGGGGATTATTTCCGAAGTACTCGGGGTGTAAAAATGGCTTGCCAGCAACAGAGTGTGACCTTCAACCGAGCCGCTGCAGTGACCGTTAAGGTTAAAATAGGAATGATTTGTCATATTAACAACAGTATCCCGATCACAGTGAGCTTCATAATGAATCTGCAATGCATTGTCATTTTTTAAAGTGTATGTAATCTTAATTTGAGCATTGCCGGGAAAGCCTTCTTCACCATCAGGACTAAAATAGCTTAGCACAAGCGACGGCTCATCACCGTCAACCGATTGTGCATTCCAGACTTTTTTGTCAAATCCTTCTTTGCCGCCATGAAGATTGTTTTGGCTGTTGTTGGGAAAAAGCTTATATGTTTTGCCGTTCAGCCTGAATTCTGAATTTTCAATTACGTTTGCATTTCTTCCGATTATTGCACCGAAATAATCGGGATTGTCAATATAGCCTTCAAAATTGTCATAACCGAGAACAACATCCGTTTCGTTATATACAAGGCGGGTAATAATCGCTCCGTAGTTTATAATTTCTGCCCTCATTCCCCGACAATTGTTCAGTGTATAAGCATATATATCTGTTCCGTTTAACTCTCCGAATTTTTTTCTTGTTATACTCATGTTTGATTTCCTCAGTTTTAATATGATAAAAAGCCCGGAAGACTCCGAACTTTTTAAAATTACGCCGTTTAATACCTTACATTTCTATAACAGCTTTTATCAGGTTTTTGTCTTTAGCCTTAAAAAGGTCAATGGCTTTTTGCATATCATCAAGGGCAAATGTGTGTGTAACCATATCGTGAATATTTACTCTTCCGTTTGCCACGAGAGACACAAGAGTATCCCAGCCTGCACAGTATTCAAGAATACCGTGGAGTCTCAACTGCTTCATAAGCATTTTCATAAACGGGAAAAGAATTTGTGCCTTTTCATCGGGGATTCCGTAATACAAAACATCTCCGCCTATTTTGCACGCATCAAAGCAAAGCAATATACTGTCAACGCTTCCTGCGGCATCCATAACATAGTCACAGCCCTCTCCGCCTGTCAGCTCCATTACTCTTTCCAATACATTTTCATTCTTTGCGTCAATTACCTCATCTGCCCCAAAGAACTTTGCATATTCAAGTCTTTTTTCGCCTCTTGCAGAAACAATTATCTTTCCTGCTCCGCTGAGCCTTGCCGCCTGAATAAATGCCATTCCTGCCGGACCTGCCCCCTGAACAAGTACGCTGCTTCCGGGTTTGACTCCGATTCTGAGCACTGCACCAAAAGGACACGCAACACTTTCGAGTATTGCCGCATCTCTGAAGGGAATTTTTTCGGGAAGTCTCACAAGACATTGTGCCGGAACTCTTACATATTCGGCATATCCACCATCATAGGGAGTGTAGCCTATCTCCATTCTGTCTTGGCATAGCTCTTTTCTTCCCTTTTTGCAAGCCGGGCAACGACCGCAGGAAATAATTGTGTCAATTACAACTCTGTCGCCTTTTTTCCATCCCTTTACGCCCTGACCTATGTCTTCTATCTCTCCGGCAATTTCGTGTCCCAGCACGTGGGGAGGCTTTGCAAGAGATATATTTCCCGAAATCATATGTATGTCGGTTGCACAAACGCCGACTGCCCTCACCTTTACAACAACATGACCCTCGTCTGCCACAGGCATTGGTCGTTCACATATACTGACGTGGTTTATTGCATCCCAAACCGCTGCTTTCATAACACATCTACCACCTTTATTTTATCTTTTTAATACCTCTGAACAATTCGTCAAGCTCAGCACGCATTGAGAGTCTGAGAGATCTGATTGCCTGTTCATCCACAACCTGGCAGTGTCCCATTGAAAAACCTCTCTGTTCATAAACAAGCTTATATCCGCTGGGGAACATAACCGAATCTGCAAGTCTGAGAAGTTTTAATGCCTTACGGTTCAAATCCATAGCCTCGGTGATGTTTCCGGAATTGAAAAGCTCATATATTTTTGCATTAACCTCGGGGACAATTACCGAAAATGCAGTAACCGAACCTACACATCCTGCAAGAAGTGCAGGAACAATGCAGTCGTCTGTACCTGTCATAAGTGCAAAATCCGGACGGTTTCTGCGAACTATGTCTGCCTCGTGTGCTATCTGCTTCATGTTGCCGGAAGAATCCTTCATTCCGACAATTCTCTTTTCATTGAGCAGTTTTTCAAAAGACGGAAGCTCAATGGTATTGGTAAACATAGGTATTTTATAAAGAATAAGATCAATAATATTCTGATCTGCCATATACTTATAGTATCTTACAACATCCTCCTGCTTCATTGTAAAATAATACGGAGGACAAATCATTGCGGCATCATATCCGCATTCCTGTGCCGCTTTCAGATAGCTTATCGATGTTGCAGGATTCGGATCGGAAGCACCGGCAAGAAGCTGTTTTTTTCCGGCAAGACGTTTTGCCGTAAACTTCATAAGTTCAATGTTTTCTTCCGGCGAAAGGCTTACAAATTCACCGGTTGTTCCGCAGGCAAAAAAGCCCTGTATGTCGGATTGAAGCAAAAAATCCAATTCAGATTCAAATGCGTTATAATCAACCTTTCCGTCTTCGGTAAAGGGTGTTAACAGTACACCATATGGTCCTTTAAACATTTTTCATTATCCTTTCACAATATATTCCGTCTCGTCAAGGGGCAGTTTGCACAGTCTTTCGCAGCCGTTGTCTGTAATCAGATAATTGTTTTCGAGTCTGATTCCGAATTTACCGGGATAATACAGTGCAGGCTCAAGAGTTACCACCATTCCCGCCATCAAGCTATCCTCGCATTCGGGAACAAATCTCGGCTCCGAGACGATTTCTTCAGTCGGAAACTCGCCTATTCTGTGGCCTGCGTGATGTGTAAAAGCGAATTCTGTGCCGATTGCCCTTCGGCAAAGCTCCCACAAGTCCTTGGCCTTTTTTCCGGGATAAAGGTTATCCTCGCCCGTCTTCAAAGCATCAACAACCTGCCTATATGCGATTTTTTGTTCATCTGACATTCCTCCCACAAAATACACGCGGGTCAAATCAGACCACTGATTTTCCGAACATATTTGCAAATCAAGCAAAACCACATCGCCGCTTTTTATTACACGGTCTGTTGGAGGACCTTCAATCTGTGATGTGCGCTCGCCTGAAATAAGGTCACCCTGCCACCCGGGACATACCCCGGTTATTACATCTGCAAGTTCAAGCTCCGTCATACCTGCATGAAGATTTGCTTTAACTGCTTTATGGACTGCACTTTGAAGTTCCCAGGTTGTCATTATTTCACCTCATAGCGTTTGAGAACTTCTTCATCAATTTCAACGCCGAGACCCGGCTTTTGAGGAATATTGACAAAGCCCTGATCGTCAATTGAGAAATGCTTTTTAACAAGATTTTTAGAAAGAACTGTTTCCTGACAGCAATATTCAAGCCAGAGTGCATTGGGAGCAGCTGCAATAACCTGCAATGATGCACTCATAAGAATGCCGGTTTTAAATGCATGAGGAATAACCGGAATTTTGTGCAGATATGCCATATCAATAACTTTTTTGGCAATTGTAATACCGCCGCAACGGCTGATGTCGGGCTGAATAATATCAATTCCGCAACCTGCAATAAGGTCGTTGAATTCAAACATTGTTCCAACCTGCTCACCTGCAGAAATTCTCATATCAACGCTGTGGGTAAGTCTCTTGTAGGCATCAAGATCATCGGGAGTAAAAGGTTCTTCAACCCAGTAAACATTTTCCTGTTCAAACTCTTTACAAAGCTTGATAGCGGTTTTTACATCTCTCCATACCATACCGATATCAATCATAAGCTGAGGATCATCACCCATAGCCTTACGGCACATTTTAACCAGCTCAAGGTCTCTCTTGTCACTCTGACCAAGAGCACCCCATCCGAACTTGATGCCGGTGTATCCCTGGGGGAGATATGTATCGGCAATTCTCTTGATTTCGTCTTCGTTATCGGGCATAAGTACACTGCAGTAAGCAGGTATCTTATCACGGAAAGCTCCGCCAATGAGCTTGTGAACAGGAACACCAAGCTTTTTACCGAGAATATCCCAAATTGCCATATCAATACCGCTCATTGCGTGGATAGCGGCACTGCGACGGCCATAGTAGTTAGCAAGATTGTACATCTTGTACCAGATTTTTTCAACATCGAAGGGATCTTCACCAACAACTATATCACGAAGTCCCATGCACACCATGTGAGATGCAGGAGATTCAACAATTGCCTTAACAACATAAGGAGATGAGTCTACTTCACCGATACCGGTAATTCCTTCATCTGTCATAACTTTGATAACAACCGTATCCTGACTTCCGTCACCAATCATGCTGATTTCGGGCTGTCTTACGATTATTGCCTGTACGTCTGTAATTTTCATTTAATTTTCCGCCTTTCTTTATTCCAACACAGAAAGCTCTCTCGCCTCTGAAATATGATTTTTCAATACGTCTATAACTTTTTCATCTTTTTCAAGGAGCATTTTTGAAATAATCAAATGTCTGTCTTTAAGTGTATCCTTAATTTTTTCGGAATGAGTAAAATTAAGCATAAACAGCTCACGTATTACCGGTGCAATGGTCCACCACACCTGTTTAAGCACTTTGTTTCCGCTTATATCCACAAGTATTTCGTGAAAAAGAGAATCACACTCGAGAAAGTCCATGTTATCTGCATCTTCCATAACTTTTATAAGTCGGGAAATATCAGTATGGTCGTTACTCAGAATGTGCCTTGCAGCACTGCACTCCACATATGTGCGCATTTCATATAAATTATTTATGTCATCGTGACTCAGGCTGCTTATTCGCTTTGTGCCGTTGGGCATTACCGTAATCAGACCTTCTTTTTCCAAGACGGTGAGCGCCCCTCTGAGTGCCGCGCGACTGCACCCGTATTTTTCGGCAAACTGCAATTCTGTAACAGGAGTTTCATCTTTTAAGTTTTTAAAAACAATATCTCGCCTCAGCTGCTTTAATACAGCCTGAACCGTACCGCTTCTGTTCATTGTGCTTTGTATTTTAAACACCTCCTCATTTAGATTATATCTCATAAAAGAAAAATTGTCAACAATTTTTTGGAGTTGTTGACAATTTTGTTTTTAATATATTTAATTGGGGTTATACATTAACTGAATAATCCTTTTTAAATCACAAATTCTTAAACTTTCACTTTTTATTGCCATGATTTTTAGAATTTTCGTTGTTACTTTTTTCTTTATTACTGTTCTCTTGTGCATTTTCATTTTTCATCTCAGTTTTCTCTTGAGATTTATCCTTATCTTTGGCAACATTGTGATTCGGCGGATCAGACTTTTCAGGAATACTTTCAGGCATACTATTTCCCGAATTTCCTTTTGTTTTGTCAGTTTTTTCGTCTGCAGGAGTTTCTTTTGTTTTATCAGTTTTTTCGTCCGCAGGAGTTTCCTTTGTTTTATCGGTTTTTTCGTCTGCAGGAGTTTCTTTTGTTTTATCAGTTTTTTCGTCCGCAGGAATTTCTTTTGTTTTATCGGTTTTTTCGTCCGCAGGAGTTTCCTTTGCTTTATCGTTTTTTTCGTCCGCAGGAGTTTCTTTTGTTTTATCGGTTTTTTCGTTCGCAGAAGTTTCTTGCTTGCTTTGTTCTGCGATAATTATTCTGATTTCTTTATTTGTTTTTCCGGTGAGATTAGCAATGTTCTCGTCAATCGTTCCACCTTGAACTTTGGTATATTCATCAATCAGCTTGATTCGTCCGACTGAAACCTTGTGTTCTCTTGCCATATTCAAAGTTTCTCGCTTTTCCGAATAAGGATATATGTGAACATTTTCTTTTTCAGAAATCTTCTTTGCATACTTGTTTAGTTGCTTTGAAAATTTATTATCCGATGATACACTGTGAATATAAATATCGTTGTTATCTCCGTGAATGTACCCATATTTCTTCGCTTTTACCGTTATTTCTTCCAAGCATTCCTCCATATTTCCCGGAAGACTCCCTGTAATTTTGATGAAATTTCTTGCATCTTCATTAAGGGGCTCAACATTGATAACACGATCAAATATATTAAGCTCAAGCCTAAAGCTTGGATTAATATCAATATCTACATAAGATACCGGAGTATAATATCCCCAAATACCTACTCCAAGCATAAAGAAAAGGAGTAAACACGCTGCAAGTGCCGAAAATTTGCTATATGTTTTTTTTGATACATTTACTTTTTGACCCACTGAATAGTTTTTATTTCGCAAGGTAATAAATTCTCCGCCTTCTGTCAGCATAATTGCTTTTGAACCTCTGATTTCAGCTATAGCACCTCTCATCATTTATTCACCCCTTTCATATTATTTATGTATTCAGCTATATGTGGATAGTCACCACAAAGTATTACACTTGCGGCAATTATATATTTTTTGTGCCTTTCAAGCAGTTTTTGCTTTACAGAAAGATTTTCACAAATTAACTTGGATGGCATTATTTTCTTAACTAAAACAGATTTCTTTGCTGTATCATTGCTTTTTATAAATGTTAGCACATCATAAACCATTGCTTTGGTTTTGGTTGATTTCGGACTATACTTTGGAAGTTCATGAATAGAAATCTCATATTTTGAAAGTTCTTCTTTTAATGCACTGAACTCAAATGCTAAATCATCGACAATATCCAAGTTTCCGACAACCTGATATTCATAAGGTTCATTTTCCTTATTGTTATAGGAAAGCTCCGAAAACGGAATCGTATTATTCCTTTCTTTCCGATAGTAATCTATCAAACGGTTTCTTATTATGATATATGCAAACGCGAAAAAATCACCCTTACCTTTTTCATATTTAATGATGGCTTCATCAAACGCAATAAGGGCTACAGAAAATTCGTCTGCATTTCTTGATACAAATTTTCCTGATACCTTTGATGCAGAAGAAAGTATAAAATTGGAATACCGGGCAATAAATTCATCTCTTAAACCCGCATCATTTTTAATTTTATCTAATGGTAATTTATCCTTCATAACAATTCACATAATACCTTTAAAACATCTGGATTTTTTAAAACTATACGGCAGGTATTATCCTGCCGTATATCTGTTAAATAACTTAAAGCTTACTCTGCTACGGGGATTTCTTTATCTTCTTTATCTTCTTTATCTTCTTTATCTTCTTTGTCTTTTTCAGGCTTGTCTTTTGGAATATCTTCTAAAAATTTCTCATCTTCTTTGGATACCTCAACCTCTTTATCCTCTGTGGTTTCTTCAATTACAATGGTATGACTTTCATCATCCCATTCAACTTTTTCTCTTAAAGACTCGGAAACAATTCTCAAAGGAACTAAAGTTCTGTTATTTTCAATTTTAGGAGCAACTTCACATTCCTGAGCTTCTCCGTTTACAAAAACTACTACGCTTCCGATTACGAGGATAATCCGGTTTTCACCCTTTGTGATGACAATTTTGTTTTCTTCTGCTATCCATTCAACTTCAGCGCCAAGAGCTTCTGTGATTGCACGGATAGGAACAAGAGTACGATTGTTTTCTATGCGAGGTTTTACACCATCATATTTATCAAAATCAACTTCCTTGCCACGAGCAAAAACACCGATTGAATAATCCTTCAATTCTTTTTTTACAGATGCAATTTCTTCCAATATAAGCTTGCGTGTTTCAGCATCTGCTTGTGAAAAGCCAAGCTTAATTTCATTGAAATATGCTTTTGCTTCTATACGTTTTACTTTAAATTCAACTCTTTTTGCAAGAAGCTCTTCCTTAGTGAATTTTCTTTCCTTGGGTTCTTTTTCTTCCTTTATATTTTTATCTTCTCCCTTAGAAACTTCAATTTCTTCGGTCTCGTCAACCTCCACAGTTTCTTTAACTTCTTCGGTTTTGTCAACAGCTTCTTTTATCGCGTTCTCCTCCTTTTCAAACTTTTCAGCTTTTTCGTTTTTTTTCGCTTTAACTTCAATATCTTCATCGATTTCTATATCAGTATTCTCAGAAACAACGTTTTCCTCATTTGCAAAGCCGGAAACCTGAGCTGACATAATAAGTGCGATTAAAATAGCTAATGTTTTCTTCATAGTAACAACTCCTTTTTCAGTAATTTTTATATATAAATGATTTAAAAATGTTTCACATTACCATTGTTATCCTACCCTCTGCTTTTTGGCTTTGTACTATATATTACGAAACAGTAAGTAAAAAAAACGGGGAGTATTTAAAATTTTTTATATAAAAACTGTATAATACGGATACCAATGTTTTTAGCATCAGACTCGTGTCACAAGAAGGGCGACAAAATCATACATTAACTGAATAGTCCTTTTTAAATCCATGCGCTCCATAAATTTGCCACTTTCCCACACCGAGTCTTTGCATAATTGCTTTTCGTTCTTGCGCACACAGTTCAGGATTGGTGTCAACAGATGTCATAAGTATGGGAGCATATTGATTATATTCTGCCTGTTCACGTGTCAATCCGTGGACATTAATATAAATATCCCCGGTAATTGCAATATGATTTCGATAGTCAATTAGAACTATTTCTCCGGGCAAATGTCCGCCCTTCCCCTCATACACTTCAAAATGAAGCTCTCCAAAATCGAAAAATCCAATTTGAGTAAGAGGCTCTTCGGGATTTTCCACATCATCCCACAAGGCTGCAACCTTATCGGGATTTACAGTTTTGTATGAAGTAAGCAGCTTGCAAATATTAATATAGGGTTTATGCAGTGCGTTTTCTTCTCTATACCCATTTTCTCCATTGTGTTCTTTGTTTAAGCACAGTGCGGTTTTACGGCTGGCAATAACCTCATCAAACATCGGCAGCAATCCGCAATGGTCAACATCGGCGTGGGTTATAAGTACTGTCTTTTTAATTTCATTAAATTCAGGTATAATCTCTTTAAATACGTTTAGCATTTCTTCTTTATAGCATGCATAACCGCTGTCTACAAACAAATATTTTCCGTTGCTGTTTATAATAATTGTATTACTTCCGCAAGGAGGTTCTATCAATGTTATCTCGGTTTTTTCGCTGATTTGGTGTTTTGTTATGCGCGGAGAAAAATCCCTTCCTTTTGAAGCACCGAGCAACTCTGCAAATTTGCTGATGCTGTCAAAGGTGCGATATGGAGACAAGCCCTGTTCGTCCAGGGTTTGCATAGCAAGATTTACATGTACTAAAAGCTCTTTGCTTATATCGGCGGTTAAACCCATAGTCTGAGCCAGACCCATAACATATGTATTATAAAAAATACTGTTATCATAAACCTTTTCAGAACTGTTATAATCTATAACTCGAACTTTGCATATCTTTTCAACTTCTGTCAGAAATTCAGTTATTTTATGTGAGTCATCAACGTACAAACCCATCTTAAAATACTGATAATCTGTTCCGTTCTCCTGTGAACTTATATATGATATATTGAAATTGAACTTATCTATAAGAGTCAGAACATCGGTAACACTTCCGGGAATATCTTTCAGACAAAACTCCAGTAAAACAATGCTTGTTTTTGAGTTATTATTTTGAAGATATCCAATCTTTTCGAGTTCACTGTCTGCTTTTTTCAGTTGTTCCTCTGTTCCTTCCGCATCTATAAACAAAGTGTGGGAATCTACGGCTTTGTTGTAGCTTACGCGAGTAATATTAATTCCCAATGCAGAAAAGCATTTACTCGCCTTCAAAAATGCGCCGATACGGTTTGGCATTGATGTTATATATGTTTTCCTCATTTTTTTCTTCTCGCTTTCAACATTTTTCGATTGCGACACATACGGTTTAAATGAAACCAATTTTAAATGAAGTTCGTGTCAAGTTATAACCAAAAATTTATATTCCAATAGGTTTATCTGTGTACATTTCTTCGCGATATTCAAGTGCTTCATTTATTCCAAGTTCCGCTGCTACAAAGGAAAGTACTTGATTGGTAAATGCCTCTGTTCCCGCAGGTGTATAATAATGAACTGCATCAGAATGTACTTCTTCTGGAAGTGTTACAGAAAGAGCATATAAATCGTTAATCTTATAATAGTTGTCATTGTTTGTATGCTAATTTCGTTAGAAACTATCGTCTTGATATCTCTGTTATATTGGGTTTAAATCGATTAAACACGTTGATTTTTTGTTCCTGACTTTTCTTGCATTCTTACTATAAAGACTGTATAATCCGGATGACAATGGTTTTTGTAAAATTCGTGTTAAGTTACTGACAAAGCTTCTACGATACAACGAACCCTGCAAAACCGTATGCCTGAATTTCATCAAGTATTACAGTCTTTCCGCAAATTTTGCCGTTACCATTTATAAACCGAATATTTTTATATTCTTCCCCCAAGTCAACAACAGGAGTTATAACGGGGTCTATACAAAAGTTCCACACTCCCACAACAAGCTCCCCGGTCCCCTGACTACACAAGAGGTAAACATCGGGGTTGC
>JAFQHQ010000090.1 GCA_017397885.1 Clostridia bacterium
AGCCTGTGCATCTGTAAAATGCGTAATTTCCTATGCTTGTTACACTATCGGGTATTACAAGGTCGCCGCTTATGCTACTGCAATTATAAAAGGCGTAGTTGCCTATCGAAGTAACGCCTTCTTCAATAACAAGCGTTTTAATCGAATTCATGTTGGCGCTCCACGGTTGGTTTCCCGACCGATAATCCGCCATTGGCCCCTTTCCCTCAATAACCAATGTTCCATCGCTGTCCAAACTCCAAAGCAACGCTTCGCCGCAATTGCCCGAATCAATAGCATCTTCCGATAGGACTGAAAGTTTATTGTCGGTCGAAAAATCCGATGCCGCCAACGCAGAAACGGTGGTAGAAAACGTAGGTAAAATTATCGCCAACGATAAAAATAAACCTACTGCTTTTACGTAAGACTTCATAACAACCTTCCTCTTCACTTAATGTGCTATTATTATACCATATTAATTTATATAAAGCAATTCGTTTTTGCATATTTATACACGCAAAGAAGATTCTTTTCATTCATTGTGGTTGATTCATTTAATCATAAATAAATACAGCTTGGTTTTGTATATCATCAATACACATGGTAATTTATACACGGCTTTGCCGTGATGAGATACAGCTCCGTGGGGGCTGATGATATACCAAGGTAAGCGGTTCGGATAGCAACCAAAAAAAAAGCAGCCGACGAATGTCGACTGCTATTTTTTTGGCAACAGCGTTTAACTTTGATACAATGCAACGGTATCCAAATGAGCTTTGCATTTTGATTTTCCCAGTGTTTATCAGCTGTTTAACGATTTTCGGTTATTTAACGATAGCCACTTTTAAACCGACAAGAACAACTACCATATTTGATACAAACTAACCCTCATTAACGGAAAAATCGACCGAAAATGAGGGTTTGAGTCCTGTCACTACCCGTTGGCATATACTACGCTATTTGATACAATGCAACGCAAATCGGCAGAGCGTTGCATTCGTTAAAAGATTAAGTCGCAGGGCCGTTTGAGTCAGAACGTGTCTCTTGACAAAGTTTTGAACGAATGATAAAATAAAAATATAAACGTTAAGGAGGCATTGGTTATGGTACGAAGAAAATTCCTCGTTCTTATATTGTTGACAGCTTTTTCTCTACTTGTTGGTTGCACCAACGGGGAGAACACCTATGAGAGTTGGATCGATTTCTCCTATTTCCAAGAAAGATTTGATAGAATGCCCGATGGTATAGCCCATGAACCTTGGCAAACCAACCAACTGGCTGATAGCAACACGATCCACAGTACTGTTTTGTGGTGCAATGATCAAAGCCGGCACACTCTGGAAATTACGACAAACAGTAATGGAAACATTTTGAACATAACACTGCAAAGCAAGAAAGAAGAATGTTGTATTTCTTGTTTCGCAGAGGCATCTTACCATATGTTTGGCTCCATGAAATTTAACGATAAGGATGGAAAAGGCAATATTGTCTTTTCCGGTTCTGGTGAAAAATTTGAGGATTACTTTCAATTTTTCTCAGATGCGGATGTTGATGAATCTATGTGGATCAACGGTCACGAGGTGAACTATACATATTTACCTGAGGATGAGACACACTGCTTTACAATCCACTACAACACAAAAAGTGTTTCTGACGTCAAATGAAAAAGAGCAAAAACTACCGCCAATGATACAATTTGTATCATTGGCGGTAGTTTTTATGGTTGCGGGAGCAGGATTTGAACCTACGCCCGTTTGCGGTGCCCGAAAAAACTTGGCACATCCGTAGGTGCGCCGTTTTTTCGACCGCTGCACCCAAAACTCCTCGCTGCATCCGCCACAGGCGGCGCTTCGGAGTCATTGCCCGTTTGCGGTGCCCGAAAAAACTTGGCACATCCGTAGGTGCGCCGATTTTTCGACCGCTGCACCCAAAACTCCTCGCTGCATCCGCCACAGGCGGCGCT
>JAFQHQ010000091.1 GCA_017397885.1 Clostridia bacterium
TTTGGAGTTTTAAAATAATAAATTTTGTCTCAGTCAAGGCAAAAACGCAGGAAATATGGTTATATTTCCGAGTATTTTAACGACGAGTGAGGCGAAATTTATATTTTAAAACCGCCTTTAGTGTCGGTCGTTAAGGCTATACTCTGTGATTACCATCAGCAAGGATAAGAATTCTTCTTTCCTTCTATGGATTCAATAATTATTTTCTCTGCTTCATAATACCGCCACCGGTTATTTTTCACCTGTGTTCTTATTACAATCCCGTAAATTGAGCCTATAACTCCAACAAATGCGCCAACAATCAGGTTATAGAATAAAGATTTTATATCTTGACTTGGATTACCATACTCCTTTTGACTATAAAAATCAATTTTACATGAACTGTAAATCGTTGCAACCGAGTGCCAGTTAATGTAAAATGGTGTCGAAGGAGGAAAAGAAATGACAGAAACTCAGAAAGGTGGCCAACTAATACGCAGATATCGACAAGAGAGAAAATATTCTCTTGAAAAATTAGCCGAATACTGCGAACTAAGCGACCGAAGCCTATCGGACATCGAACGTGGAATTTCAATCCCAAAAGCAAGCACGCTCTTAGATATATGTAGAGTACTACATATCGATGCAGGCGACCTGGCAGAGCTGTATCAACGAATTGATACAGATGAATAATTACCGGTTAAATATCCGGTAAAGAATCCCCCTTAATCCCCGTTGTGAACATTGATAGTTACAACGGGGATTTTCTTTCCATAATACATATTCGGCCTTACCAAGTTTAGACCAACCCAGACGTTGACCACATCGAGTACAAAAAAGGATATAATCACGGTCAATAGCACTAAAACAACGTGGACATAAAGGGTAACCGTCACCATTTTTATATAATTTAATATATTTAATATTCATCTTCGCACGGTAACTCAATAATCGGCCAAGTAAATATATATTCTTCAGCAACATGGATCACTCCTTTATTATATTATAAAATTAATACAATAAAATGCCCATGAGCTATAATTCAGAATTATAAATTAACCGTCATGTTACATCCTTTGTTCGCAAGCCAATAAAGGTCTTTGTCTTTTTCGAGTAGAGAAAGCCACAGCATTGAATCTGTCATAATTCCTCTGTAGTTAAGTTCCCTCACAATGTCGTTTACACTTTCAAGCTTAGCACTTCTCTCTTTGTTTTTTGTCAGATTAGCAATTTTACGTGCAAGCCAGTATGCGTTGATATCAGACTCACATTTCACATTCCACAGCCCCGGGTTTGTGATTATCCCTCTTTTTTGCAGACACTCCACAATTTCGGGCGTAGCTGTGAGTTCTTTTTGTGTAAGCCTCTTGTTTACCTCGTCGGCAATGTATGGGAAATTGCTTGCAAGATAATCACCCGGGCAGGCGGTTGCGGCAAAGTATCTGTGCATGGTAAGGTTACCTGTTTTATCGCCGGTGAAATTTAGCCTTTTTATTCCGTTTCTTTTGCAGATGTCTGTGCAAAGCTCAATTGTTTTTGCAAGAGCAACATCCGACACATGCCAGTTTGCACCGCCGTCATTGGCAACTTCAATCGTCACTGCCATATTGTCATTGTCACGGTTTGCCGATGCCCATGAACGGTTTTTTTCTTCCACATAAAGCCCGACCCTGCCATCTGTACCCACGCCGTAATTTGATGAGACTTGTCTCTTTTTATTTTGAAAAACTTCACCGCATTTTTCAACAGTCAAATTACCTGCCATGTGATGAATTGTGATTTTTGAGATCTTTTTGTTTCTCGGATTTGTGCTGTTTGGAGAAATCAGCGTGAAATCCACAAGTGAACTGTTACTCATTGCTTATATCCTCCCCGCGCTTAAATCTCTGCCACAAATCCTTTAAAGTGTCAAAGCCGTACATAGCAACATATGCCACAACAAATGAGCCTATAAACGAAAGCCCTATTGTTGCATATCCAAGCTTGACATATCCGTTTACACTTGCCACAAACAACATCAAAAGCATTATCGTTGCCGAAACCAAAATGCACCATAGTTTTGTAGGAAGCGGGATGAATCCTTTTGTCATCTGAACAATTATATTCACAACAAAAGCAACCAACATAACCGCACCGCAAAGCGATCCTGTATTACTCATTATTTCCGTCATTTTTGTTCTTCTCCTTTACGTTTTTTATCCATCCCATAACAAACCCCTCCGTGCCGATGGCGGCAAAGTAGGAATATATGAGGGAATCGGGAACGGTTTTTTCAAACCAAACAAAGCCGAAGCATAGGGCAATAAAAATAACTGTGGTAATTCCCAAAAGAATTAGTATTTTATTCATGGTTCCCATTGATAACCACCCTTTCCCAAAAGTCCTTTACATAGGAATTTTCTTTAAGTTCTTGCACATAATGATCATAAACATCATGTGCAAATTTCCACTGTACCTCATTTTTTGAAATACCGTTTTCAATGTCAACCAAAAA
>JAFQHQ010000092.1 GCA_017397885.1 Clostridia bacterium
ACACCCGTACCCATACCGAACACGGAAGTTAAGCACTGCAGAGCTGATGATACTTGGCTGGTGACGGCCCGGGAAAGTAAGACGCTGCCGGGGTAGAGAGATAACCTGAAACTATATGTTTCAGGTTATTTTTTTGTTGTATTGGAATTTACCTTAATTTCGTTTGCGAGATGTTATGTTAACAGATCTATGCTGCGACAAGGTGCAGTTTAGCCTGCTTCTTTATACTGTTATTAGATTTTGCTCTTATTTTTTATTGACAAAATACTTGTATATGTGTATAATTTAATGTAGTAATATGTCATATTTTGTAAATGAATTGTGATGATATTACATTATATTTATGGAGGTTATGTAATATGCAAACATGTAAGACATGCGGTTCGCAAATAGGCGACAATATGGAATTTTGCCCTACTTGCGGAACAAAAGTTGAACAGAATGTTCAAAATGGTAGTTCAAACTATCAGCAGAATCAAGCTCCTGTCAACGATCAACAGGGTCAGACATCTGCTAACTATCAGCAAAACCAGGATGCTCCATCTTATCAGCAGAACCAGGATTTACCAAGCTATCAACAGGTTCCGGCCGCAACCCCCGAGGTTGGTTCAACCGTTCCGGTATCAACCCCTGGTCCGGTTAAACCAAAAGGAGGTAAAAAAGGACTTATTATTGCAATAATAGCTGTTGTTCTTGTGGCTTTGCTTGCATTTGCCGGATATTGGTTCTTCTTCAGAGACGGCGGTGACGAAGTAAAAGAAACCTCTGCTTCAAATTCAGCTTTGAATTCTGAGTCGTCCGGAGAAAAGATTGTAATTGATGAAAAAACATTTGCCGGAGTTGAAGTGTCAGAACGTGCGTCTGTAGAACTGTATCCTGACCGTAGTGTTTCTGCTGATGATTTGAAAAAATTTGCGGGTATCATTGAAGAAAGAGTTAAACTTCTTGGGGATACATATCAGATTCAGTCAGATTCCGAAAAAATTACGCTTGTAATTGAAAAATCTCTTCTCGGAAGCACATCTACCGAGAGAGCGGCAGTTGTTGATATGCTTGTCAGCCGCGGTAATGTGGGTATTGGTAATGATACATATAAATCATATGATTGTGATTTGAATGATTTTTCCGATATGAAGATTACTGAACTTAACAGAGTTGATTTGATTTCAAAATACAGTGCAAACATGTCCGAGGACAGATATAAACAATTTGAAACAATGTCAGCGGAAACCGTTTATGCTCTTGAGGTTACACTTAGTTCGGATGCTAAAGATGACGCAGAAAGCATTGCGGAATACAATTCCGAACCTAAGTTCTGTTTCTTCCACGATTATACTAAGGAAGAATATGACTCTGAGAAAATCAAATTTCTTGCCAGCGCTTTTGTAAAGGCAAAAGATGATTATTCAAAATTCTATTTTGTAAGCCCTGCTGCATCATATGCAAAGAGCGCTGATTTGATGAAGCTGATGTTTGAACAGGAGACTCTTGATTTTGGTTTGACAGTGTTCATTACAGATGAGCCCAACTGGGATAAAGCAGACGATGTAAACCGTGGTAAAAATCAGGTCGATTCTATGGGAGATGGTGCAATTATAGCTCAGTATTCACCGGATAAATTTACACGTTCCTATAATTCGGAAGTTGAATTTGCTGAATACGAATCTGCTGTTAAAAAGAGACTGGATGTTCTCGGTATAGATTATATGTTTGGAACAACCGGTTTTGATGATAAAACATATTGCGTTAAGCTGATGCCGGGAGACATTTCTCCGGATTTCTTCCGCCTTATTATGAAAGAAAGAACTTTCGATGTTCGTTCAACATTTGATGATCTTTACGGATTTTATAATCCTGAAGTAGTTGAAAAGGATGGCAAGCTTGCTTTGCGTGTTGAAGCAAGCTATGATGCAAGCGAACTTTTGGAAGAGTATAATATTTCCAACAACACCGTATATTTGGTTGTTAACGATGTTACTATTGCCTGTGCAGATGTCACTCAGATTCAGCCCGGTGAGTATTACGGTTATCTTGATTTTGAAACATTCCTTTGCTTTGATGATAGTATTGCTACAGAAAACGAAAGAAATATACTTGACTTGATTTGTGCAATTTCTGAGGAGTCATATGTAAACATGGATGGAACCTTTGACTTTGTAAACTATGACTCTGATGGTGAGGATAAATCTCTTGATGATTACACATGGAAATATTCTGCTATTACAGCTGAGGATGAGAGTGTAATTAATACAATTTCTTCTATGGGTTATGATGTTGAGAAGAAGATTGATGTAAGAAATATGCTCGTTATCACTATTGATGTTCCTGTAGATGAAAATCTTGTTACTGATTTTGCTGATGCAGTAAAAGAAATCTATTCAGCTTGTTACTTTGATTCCGGTGCTTACAACGAAATTCACTTTGTAATTAAGGACGAAAAGTCCGAAAGTCCGGCTAACGATTTCCGTCTTGAATTCAAAAAAGATACTTATGATGGTAAGATGGAAGTATATGATTATGTAAGTGGACCTAAGTTCAATGACTATTGGTCTGAAATGTATGATTTAACAGAAAGTGATGATTTCTTCGTTGCCAAATCACCATATTAATAAAGGGCTGTAAATTAAAATCCCTAAAACAAACAAAGATCTCTGTAATGAGGTCTTTGTTTTGTCTTAGGGGATTTTTTTGATTTGTAATTAGTTTTCAAATGACGGTGCCGAAGTTTCGTTGGTTGCAAACGCGTTCGGACCCGGGTCAGACATTGAAAAATACATTTTTGCGGCTTTGGTTGTTCCGAAATCTCTGTTTGAACCGCTGTTTTGTACCTTGTTGAATGCATCACGGAACATCTGATTGTGAGCTTCTTCGCGGTTTAAAAGAAAGTCGATGGTTTCTTTCACCTTTTTGTCATCAATCTGACGGTACAAATATTCATAGACCACCTTTGCACGTTGTTCCGATGCAATGTTGCTCAAAAGGTCGGCACACAAATCTCCGGTTACGGTAACATAATCTCCTGTCCATGAGTATCCGGAAGCATTTATGAGCCCCGGATTCAAGCCCAGAACAACATGGGTTTGAATTTCGCCTGCGGGAACTTTTGATGCATCCACATCGTGACCGTTGAGCAAATTAATGGTTTGAGCAATCATTTCCATATGGCCGAGTTCTTCTGCAGCTATGTCAAGAAATAAGTCCTTGATGTCAGGGTCTTTGATGCGGAAGCTTTGCGACATATATTGCATAGCCGCTTTTAGTTCTCCGTTTCCTCCGCCGAGCTGTTCCTGAAGCAAAGCGGCATATTGCGGATTGGGTTTTTCAATTTCAACCGGGTGAAAGAGTAATTTTTCGTGTTTAAACATTTTTTTACCTCCAATTGCAGTTTTTATTATTTTTAACAATTAAAGGTGTATTATACATTGTTTCATAACACAGGTCAGACTAACGTGATGGCAAGAGGACGGTTATGTTTTTAATGCAAGAATTCAAAATGAAGATATTGGCTTTTTTCTTGATAAAATTGCCGGCATATGGTATAATTAAAAATTAGAAGATAATTTGCAACAAAAGGAGAAATATATAATGAAAGCTTGCATAATCCAACCTCCCTATTCGAGAGATGTATCATTTTCAGACGAATATTTTGAGTATAAATTAAATATGCTTGATAATTGTGATGATACAGTTGATTTGATAGTACTTCCCGAATACAGTGATGTTCCGTGTGCGACTTCCACAAGAGAAGAAACTCTTTTTTATCACAAAAAGTATATAGATGAGTTGATGAGTAAATGCAGGGAAACTGCAATTCGCTGCAGAAGTCTTGTTTTTGTGAACTGTTTATATGAGATAGATGGTAATTACCGCAATACAACTCTTGCATTCGACAAAAATGGTGAGATAGCAGGGAAATACTTTAAAAAGCATCTGCCACCGCTGGAAATGGAAGAGCTTGCTCTTGATTCGGACTACACTTTTGAGTTTTCAGAGCCTTATGTTATTGAAATTGACGGACTGCGATACGGTTTTTTAACATGCTATGATTTTTATTTCTACGAAGCTTTTGCAAACATAGCCCGCAAGAATGTGGATATCATTATCGGCTGTTCACTTCAGCGAAGTGACAGTCACGATGCCATTGAGACAATGTGCCGTTTTCTTGCATACAATACCAATGCTTATGTTATACGTTCTTCCGTAAGCTTTGATGAAGAATCGGAAATTTGCGGTGCAAGTATGATTGTTTCTCCATACGGAAAAGTTATTAAGAATATGAAGGGCAAATTTGGCATGGAATTTGCTGAAATTGACCCTAAAGATAAATATTATAAGCCGGCAGGTTACGGAAATCCCGATGCCGCTCACTATGAATATATTGAATACGGCAGAAAACCGTGGCAGTATCGTCCTGCCGGGAGCTATGTAGTAAAAAATAATGAAACAATGGGCTATCCCAGAATTTGTGCTCACAGAGGATTCAGCTCCGTTGCTCCGGAAAACAGTATGCCGGCGTTTGGAGCTGCTGTAGCCATGGGAGCAGAAGAAATTGAATTTGATTTGTGGCCAACCTCTGACGGTGAGATTGTGTCTTGTCATGACAGAAGCCTGGAACGGGTAAGCAACGGAAACGGTATGGTGACCGATAAGACATTGGCAGAACTTGAAAAACTTGATTTCGGAGCTAAATTCGGTGAAAAATTCAGAGGGCTTCCTATAGTCAAATTTGAAGATATTCTCCGGAAGTTCTCATGCAGTGTAATTATGAATATACATATAAAGCTAATATCCTATACCGAACCATATCCGGAGGACATTATGAAAAAAATCGTGACTTTGGTGCGTAGGTATGGGTGCGAGAAACATGTGTATTTTATGCTTGAAACAGACATACAGATAAAACAGTTCAAAGAATATGCTTCCGATATTCCCGTGTGTGTGGGACATCTGGGGGATAGACCATGGGCAATTGTAGACAGAGCGATTGAGTTTGGATGTGAAAGGGTTCAACTTTTTAAACCCTATTTCAACAGCGAAATGATAGATAAGGCTCATAAGCATGGTATAAGATGCAATATCTTCTGGTCCGATGAAGAGGAAGAGGCAAAAAAATTCCTGGATATGGGAATTGATGTTATCTTGACCAATGAGTATAATATTATTTCTCAAACACTCAGCAAACGCAATTAAATTTTTTGAGTTGTACTCGTGCAAAAATAATTATGAGGACAAATATATGTGAAAAATCTCCTGCAAAAGGCATGATGCCTTTTGCAGGAGATTTTTGCTTACATAATATTGATGGTTTATACAATGAGAAATACATTATATACTCTTAAATTAAAAGGTTTCATATATTACCGTTTCTTCTATTGGGCGGGTTTTGTAGTGCATTTCAATTGGTTTTGCATCATCAGAGGGATAGCCCATAACAAGAAGTGCCGCAGGTTCAATGTTTTCGGGAATATTGAATTCCTCTTTAATTGCAGTCGGATTGAAATGCATAACCCAACATGAACCAACTCCGATGGAGTGTGCCATAAGCATCATGTGTGTTGTTACAATTGCCGCATCATAGGGTGCACAAACAGCACCGTCATAGGGTCTTGTCCAGGTTTCGTTTTTGTTGTAGCACACAAGCATGGCAGTTGGTGCGTCAAAGTGACTCCGTGTGCAATTTTTCAACTTTTTGATTGATTCATCGGTGTTCAGCACCAAAATTCTTTGTGGTTGGTTGTTGCATCCTGTGGGTGCAACATGACCTGCAGCGAGAATTTTATCTATTTGTTCTTTTTCCAGGTGTTTATCTTCAAATTTTCTTACAGAGTATCTGTCTGTTGCAAGTTTTAAAAAATCCATGGTTAATCTCCTTTGCTTCTTAATTTAATAAAATTATATCACAACAGCGATTGTGTGGCAAGAAAATAAATTTTAACTTTAACAAAACTTAAACATTTTGCAAATAACTTAAAAACAATCTCCTTATATAATGTGATTAAGAGAAAAACAAAAATTTAAAAACGAAAGGATTGTTATCAAATGGAAAGAAGAGTTAAGACACAGGCAGAAATCGAGCAGGAGATGCTTGAATTAAATGAGCAGTTCAGCACTTTTCTTCACACCAAGGGAATTAAGGCAAAATTCAAGCTTGCATTCAGCGACATGGCAGAATCTGCACGCAAACAGCATGAGGTTGATGTGGCAGATTTTGAGGCAGTAAAAGCAAAATCCGAAGAGGACAACAAGGAGTTTGCGGAGTTTCTTCACACCAAGGGCATTAAGGCAAAATTCAATCTCGTTATCGAAAATATTAAAAAAGGAGCCAAAGAAGCTCCTGCAAACACTGCCGCACAAATTGCAAAGGTGCGTGCCGAAACACAAAATAGCATTGCTAAAGCAAATTCATATGCCACCCCCTGTGCCGATTTGCCAAAAACGTACACAGCAGAGTCGCTGTCCGATGAATTCAATGCCTTTTTGAAGTCAAAAGGACTTGACTCCCGTTACAGTGTTGTGATTACCGAAGAATAAAAAACAAATAATCGAAGCATTTACGGTGTGTCGGATTTATGCAATCAATAATCACGGGCGTTAATAAAAAAACTGTGTGGCCAATGCTGCGGAGAGGAGAAAACAAAATGAATGCCATAGAAATTCGAAACTTATCAAAAAGCTTTCGTGGAATGTATGCACTTGACGGACTGAACATGACGGTTCCCGTCGGGTCAATCTACGGTCTTATAGGTGAAAACGGAAGCGGAAAGTCAACCACTCAAAAGCTTATTTGCGGACATCTTATGTCGGACCATGGAGAAATAAAGCTTTTTGGTAAAAAATTTACCGATGCAGGTGTCAGGGCAAGGGTTGGAGCTTTAATAGAGAATGCAGGTTGTTTTCCAAATTCAAGCATCTATCAAAATCTTCGTATGCAGACAATCAATCTGGGTATCAAAGATTATGATGAAGAAATCATGCGCGTGTTAAAAATTGTGCGCATGGATAAAAACGCCTCACTCAAATTTAAAAAATGCTCTCTCGGTATGAAACAACGAGTTGGCATTGCAATGGCTCTTTTGGGTGATCCTGCACTCCTCATACTCGATGAACCCATAAACGGTCTCGATGCCGACGGAATGCGTATTATGCGTGAAATTCTGGTTGATATAACTCAAAACTGCGGTTGCACCGTGCTTATTTCGTCTCACATTCTCGGCGAGCTTGAAAAAATCGCCACTCACTACGGCATTATCTGCCGTGGAAGAATGATAGCCGAGCTTTCGGCAAAGGAGATGGATGCAAGAGCTCAGGTTTTTGTATCGGTAAGAGCAAAGAACATGACTGAAGCAAAAGCAGTTCTTTGCAAAACCTACGCCGACGTGCGTGAGATTAATGACAAAATTTGTGTGTATGATGTTGAAGACAGCGAAAAAATTGTTGAAGTTTTAATGCAAAGCGGCATTGTATGCAGTGAAGTTATGAAAAATAAAATCGGTCTTGAAGAATACTACATAGAATTGATGTCACAAAGGGAGGATGTGTGAAATGACAAAAGAAATCAGTTTTAAAAGCCCGGGTTTTTCTCAAAGAATAAAATCTATGCTTGGTGTGGATTTTTACCGATTGTTTCACACTCCCATGTTCTATATATTTCTTGCAATTGCCGCCATCATTCCTGCAATGATAATCGGTACCGGAGGAATGAAAAATGCACAAACCGGTGAAATATCTCCACAGCTTTATACAAATGTGTGGCACATTATTGCGGCAACAAAGCCACTCTATGTGGTTTCGGACATTTCGCAGTATGCCAACATGAATATGGTGTTTATATTTGGCGGTATCATGGTATCGGTGTTTGTGGGTCACGACTATAAAAGCGGTTATGTTAAACAGCTTTTCACAACTCATTCCAAAAAGCAAGACTACATGATTTCCAAAACTGTCACCTGTGCTTTTGCCATTGTCTGTATGTGTATTACATATCTTTTGGGTGCAGTTCTTGCAGGACTTTTAAAGGGGCTTTCTTTTGAAGTAAACTATGCTTCTCTCTTTCTTGCAATACTCGGAAAAATGGCAATGAGTCTCGGTTGGGCAAGTCTTTATACATTTTTAAACGTAATCTTCAGAAAATATTTTGGCATATCAATTGCTTCGAGCTTTTTTCTCGGTACGGGTATTTTGATAATCGGTGCCGCCTCAATTATGGGAAACAGTTCTTCTCTCAACATCTTTTTGTATGGTTCGTCGGTGTATGCCTGTCTTTCAAGCAGTGTTCAAACTCTTGTTACCTGTATAGGATGTTCAATGCTTTGGACTTTTATCTACAATGTCGCAGGCTCGGTTATTCTTTCTAAAAGCGATGTGTATTAAGGAGGGTCAAAATGAACGCAATTGAAATAAGAAACCTGAAAAAGAATTTTGGCATCAAAAGAGCCTTGAGTGATCTTGATTTGACGGTGCCTGAGGGTAGTATATACGGTCTTATAGGCGAAAACGGATGCGGAAAAACCACAACCGAAAAAATAATATGCGGACTGCTTGGTGCAGATGGCGGAAGCGTCAAACTTTTTGGCAAATCTCACACCGATGAAGAAACAAGAGCAAAAATCGGAGCTTTGATAGAAGCACCCGGCTGTTTTCCGAATTTAAGTGTGTGGAACAACATGATGATTCAGGCTGATAATCTCGGAATTGAAAATGCCGAAGAGGAAGTCGTAAAAATTTTAAAAACCGTGAGAATGGAAGGTGCGGCAGGAAACAAATACAAAAACTGTTCTCTCGGAATGAAACAAAGAATTGGCATAGCAATGGCACTTCTCGGAAATCCCGAGCTTCTCATTCTTGACGAACCCCTTAACGGTCTAGATGCCGACGGAATGCGTATCATGCGCGAGATTTTGACAGATCTCACCCAAAAAGGTGAGTGCAGTGTGCTGATTTCGTCTCACATTTTGGGTGAACTTGAAAAAATTGCCACTCATTACGGTATTATGCGAAACGGCAAAATTATTCGTGAAATGACGGCGAGAGAACTGGAAGAGAACTGCAGAACATATGTAGCAGTGCGTGCCGGGGATATGTCTCAAACCAAAACACTGCTTGAACTGCGCTATATGCACACAGATGAAAGCGAGGACGGTTATCTCAGGGTGTATGATGCTTTTTCGCCCGAAGATGTTGTTTCATATCTATATAAAAACGGTATTACCGTAACGGAGATAAAAAGCGACAAAATAGGTCTTGAAGAATACTATATCGACCTTATGAGTGAGGTGAGCAAATGATGTTAAAACGTAATTTATGTTCAAACAGATTCGGCACAATGATGAAGGCAGATTTTCGCAGAATGTTCAAATCACGACTTTTTTACATAATGACTGCAATCTGCATTGTTATGCCCATATTAATCATTGTTATGACTTCCATGATGGCAGGCAGTGTGACGGTTGACCCTCAGACGGGAGCGGAAACAGTTATCGAAGGCATGGACAATGTGTGGCAGATAATCGGCTCGGTTGCACAAAGCGAAAGCACAGATATGAATTCCGCCGCCATGAACATGAGCATCACCTCCATGTGCAACATAAACATGCTCTATTTTCTGATTGCAGTTTTTGTTTGCATTTTTGTGTCAGATGATTTTCGCAGCGGTTATGCGAAAAACATCTTCTCTGTTCGTTCCAAAAAAACCGATTATGTTTTTTCAAAAACCCTTGTGGGATTTGTAGGCGGTGCATTTATGCTTGTCGCATTTTTTGTCGGATCTTTTATTGGTGGTTCGATTTCAGGTTTGAGCTTTGAAATGACAGGCTTTGGAATAATGGGTCTTTTCTTTTGCATGGCTTCAAAAATTGTGCTTGTGCCCATGTTTGCATCACTACATCTGTGCATGAGTGTAATCGGCAAGCAAAAGCTGTGGCTTTCCATGCTTCTTTCTCTTTGCACAACCATGTTTCTTTTTATGACGGTTTCAATGGTCACACCGCTAAATTCCACCGTGATTCATTTTGTTATGTGTGTTGCAGGCTCTATTGGGCTAAGTTTTGTACTCGGCGCCACCGGCAACAAAATTTTAAAAAGCACTGCTCTTGCATGATTTTTAAAAATTCCTGTCTAATTTTAAAAATGCTAACAAAACTTTAACATTTGTGTGATATAATATATTTGATATTATGAAAAAATGCCTTGCGGAGGTGTTTCAATGTTTAAGGTTTTAATAGTGGAGGATGACTGTGAGCTCAACAAAACGGTGTGCTCGTTTTTGAATCAGAACGGCTTTGAGTCTGTTGGTTGCACAGGTGCAAACGAGGCTTATGATGCTTTGTATGAAAACATGTTTGATGTTATAGTTTCGGACATAATGATGCCCGGCACAGACGGATTTGAATTTGCAAAAAGCGTGAGAGAGCTCGACCGTGAAATACCCATTCTTTTTATGACAGCACGGGATGATCTGGCATCAAAGCAAAGGGGCTTTCGAATTGGTATTGATGATTATATGGTTAAACCCATTGAACTTGATGAGCTTGTGCTTCGCATAGGTGCTCTTTTGCGTCGTGCAAAAATCGCCCAAAGCAAAAGACTTGAGGTGGGTAGCTTTGTTATGGACGCTGATGAGCACACGGCATATCTCAATGATGAAGAAATTCCCATGACAAACCGAGAATTCAGCATTTTGTATAAGCTTCTGTCTTATCCCAAAAAGACCTTCACAAGGTCACAGCTTATGGACGAATTCTGGGACGCAGACAGCGAAACTGCGCCGAGAGCGGTTGATGTGTACATGACAAAGCTGCGTTCAAAGCTTCAGGATTGCAACTCCTTTGAAATTGTCACGGTTCACGGTCTTGGATATAAGGCGGTGATTAAGTGAGAAAAAACGAGAGAACAAAAAAGGTTTTAAAAGCCACAAATCAATATATGGTGTTTTTCCTGCTTGTTGCCTTTGTTATCACTTGTTGCATGACACTTTTTGTGACCGTTCTTTCCGATTCACTGAGAGTTGAACTTACAAAGGAAACTGTGAGTTCCGCCGCAAAGGTGACGTTTTGGAATGTTTTGTTCATAAGTCTCATTTTCACCACAATTGATAAACTCAGGCGAAGACACACAGTTGAACTTCCTGCCAAACGCATTGGCGAAGCCGCCGAAAAAATAATTAAAGGTGATTTTTCGGTTCGCATAGAGCGTCAAAGCAGATTTGCCACAGATGAATCCTTCAACAAAATCATAGACTGTTTCAACAACATGGCACAGGAGCTCTCCGGTGTTGAGACCCTGCGCAGTGATTTTATCGCAAATGTTTCTCATGAGCTTAAAACTCCCCTAAGTGTAATGCAAAATTACGGGACTCTTTTGCAATCGCCGGATATTTCCGACGAAAAACGCATTGAATATGCAAAGGGTATAACAGACGCCTCGCGTCGTCTTTCTGATATGATGACAAATATTTTGAAGCTCAACCGTTTGGAAAATCAGAAGATTTATCCCGATTTCAAAGAATTTGACCTCGGTGAGCAGATTTGCAGTTCTCTTTTGCAATATGAAAATGTGTGGGAGAAAAAAGGTGTTCAAATCGAAACCGACATTGCCGATGATGTGACGGTCACTGCCGACGCTGAGCTTTTGAGCCTTGTGTGGAACAATCTTTTTTCAAATGCTTTTAAGTTTACCGAGCCGGGTGGCACTGTCGGCGTTTCTTTGAGCGCAACAGATAATCATGCCGTCATAAAGGTCAGCGATACCGGTTGCGGTATGAGTCGTGATGTTGGAGAGCGAATATTTGAAAAATTCTATCAGGGCGACACTTCTCATTCGTCGCAGGGCAACGGTCTCGGTCTCGCACTTGTTAAACGTGTTATAGACATAATGCATGGTGAAATAAGCGTCGAAAGCACAGTGGGTCAAGGGACAACCTTTACTGTGAAGATACGCAGACAGCAAAGCGGAGATATTAAATAACTATTTTAAGGAGAACAAATGTCAATGGACAAAAAAACAGTTGATTCTTTCTCATACACATATTCTGCCAAAGAGCAGGAAGAAATAAAAAGAATAAGAAGCAAATACATTGCTCCTGAAGAAGACAAAATGACCAAACTCAGAAAGCTTGATGCCGCAGTTTACAGCAAGGCGACAATGCTTTCGCTCATGGCAGGTATCATCGGAACGCTTGTTATGGGTGTGGGAATGTGCTGTTGCCTTGTGTGGACAGGCTTTTGGTTTGTTCCGGGGATTATAATAGGGCTTGCAGGCATTGCGCTTATTTGCCTTGCATATCCCTTATACAGCAAAACTGTGAAAAGAGAACGCGAAAAAATTGCTCCCGAAATAATAAAACTGACAGACGAACTGATGAAATGACAATAAAAATCAGGCAGTGCTTGTAGTTGTGTGATGGTTGCATTTTCATAAACATCTTATTTTTATAAAAACAAACCGAATGTCGTTTGGGTTTATTCCGCTGACATTCGGTTTTTGTTTTATTAATTAAAAAGCATTGTAAAAGTGACAAATGTTAAGGTCTTCGGGCATGTCGAGCCCATGAGATCCGCAGTCGCCGTCAATTTCGTGGCAACCGTGATCCATTGCAAAGGCGGTGATTGTGTTGTGATTTGTCCAGTGCTCCTTTATCATTTCGCAAAACATTGCATAGGTTCGGCAGTTTGCTCTAAGCTCCGAGAGAGCAACGGCACTTTCGGGGCCGTTTTTGTGCATGGCGGAGTCATAGTTTCCGTTGTAGACAACGTAAAAATCATGCTCATCCTTTAATATGAGCTCTGCGGCTTTAGCATTAACCTGATCCACGGTTTCAAAATAGAAATAGTCCATGTCACGTTCAAGATAGATTTTTGAAAGGCTTGCGTTGCCGTAGGCTATGATAACACATTTTTTGCCTGCACGAATGAGGGCATCAAAAATTGTGTCAATGGTAATTACGGGCTTTTCATATGCCTGAATTCCGTGAACTTCCGGCTGTGCACCTGTGTACATTGTTCCGAAGCATACGGGGGTAACCGACGGCATAACTGTGCAATAGGGGATTTTAAGCTCGGCAAACTTTTCGGCACTTGTAAAAAACTCGGGATATTTTTCATATATCCACTGTCCTATTGCATCGGGGTTGTACATGAAAATTCTGTCTGCTTTTTTGTCGCCGAATTTTTCGTCTGCAAAAGCGGCAAGGATTTTGTTCATTGGCGCACTTTCTTTTGGCGCATCAACTCCCATGGCATAACAAAGGGCTGAACAGAGTGTATCGAGAGATGTTTCATTTACTGTCATGTTTATTTCACCTTCCGAAAATTTGTTTAATTCTTTGTTCATTGTATCACATTTTATTTAAAATGACAATATGAATCAAAGGAAATATTTTGAATGTTTTTTGTCAATATTTGATATATTAATTTGGTTTTAACTGTGATATAATCATTTGGTAAAAGAGGTGTATACAGTGGTTAAAATAATCTTTGTAAGACATGGCTACAGTCAATATAACAAAACAAAACAGTTTACCGGTCAGCTTGATGTCCCCCTTGAACCCGAAGGCTATGAGCAGGCGAGAGACAGCAGCAGGTTTATTCTTAAAAATTATGACGTTGATGCAATATATTCAAGCGATCTTTCTCGTGCTGTTGAAACCGTAAAACCAATTGCTGATGCTCTTGGTCTTGAAATCAAAAAAACTCCGGAGCTCAGAGAGATTAATCTGGGCAAATGGCAGAATCATTTCATTGACGACGTTCCAAAGCTTTTTGCCGAAGATTATGCGAAATACTGTGACGGCACAGGTACGGGAAGGGCAACGGATGGCGAAAGCTATGCCGATGTTAAGGTGCGTGCATTAAGAGTGATGAATGAAATTTCTTCTCTTTATGACGGAAAAACCGTTGTTGCGGCAACCCACGGCGGTTTTTTGCGTGCAATGCTTTGGGCACTTCAAGATGGAAATGTTTTGCTTAAAGATGTGCCGATTGTCCCAAATGCATCAATGACGGTTGTAAATTTTGAAAACGGCAAAGGAACTGTTGAGGTGTTCGGATATAACGATTATCTTACCTCGAAGGATAAAAATACTGCGGCTGAATGATGGGGGGATTTTTTATGGAATGCAAAAAGCTTTTTGAAACAATAGACGAACTCTACGAACACTATGTTGAAGTGTGGGATGATGTTTGCACCATAGAAAGTCCCACGGACTATAAAGAGGGCGTTGATGCAGTTGGTACATACTTTGCTCACATGGCAAAGGAAAAAGGCTGGAAGGTTGAGACATTTAAACAGGAGGTTTCGGGCGATGTGGTTTGCATCACGCTGAACCCCTACGCCGACAAAGCACCCATCAGCTTTTCTGCTCACTTGGATACTGTTCACCCTGTCGGACTTTTTGGTTCTCCGACGGTAAGGCGTGACGACAAAAACATATATGGCCCCGGTGTTATGGATTGCAAGGGAGGAGCGGTGGCAAGCTTTCTTGCCATGGATGCTCTTGATAGGGTTGGCTTTAGAGAACGCCCTGTTCAGCTTCTTTTGCAGAGCGATGAAGAAAAGGGTTCAATGCCGAGTAACCTTGCAACAATTAACTACATATGCGATAAAGCGGCAAATTCAGTTGCCTTTTTAAATTGCGAGGGTCATGTGAAAGATACTGCGGTTTTGAAAAGAAAAGGTATTTTAAGATATGAAATAACCGTTCACGGAAAAGCTTTGCACTCATCAAGATGCCCCGATGCGGCAAATGCCATATGTGAAGCGGCTTACAAAATTATTGAGCTTGAAAAAATGAAATCACCGGACGGGCTCACATGTAACTGCGGAGTTATAAACGGCGGAACAACAGCAAACACCGTTGCCGAAGAGTGCACAGTTATTGCAGACATCCGTTTTGCCGACGAAGAGCAGGAAAAGCTTGCGAGAGAAATTGTTGAAAAAGTGACAGACACCGTTTATGTGGAAGGTTGCATATCCAAAGTAAAACAAATCAGCCACCGTCCTGCAATGATGGCTTCCGATGCAAACTATAAGCTTCTTGATACCATGAACGAGATCTATGAAAAAAACGGCTTACCAAAGCTTACGGCCCGTTTTTGCTACAGCGGTTCGGACACTGCCTACACCACTATTCGCGGTATTCCTTGTGTGGACAGCATCGGCACGGAAGGCGGAAATATTCATTCTATAGATGAATACTGTGTGCTTGAATCTTTGGCATCTTCGGCAAAAAGACTAGCTTCAGTGGCATATTGCATATAAAAATAATAAAAATTTTATTATGAAAAGGCAAAATTTTATATATAAAAAACATTGCTACATTGACAATTTTGTGATATATTATTTATGTTAGATATATTAATAGACAAACAACAGTTTGCAAAAAGGAGTTTTGAACATGAAATTGATTTACGAAGGAAAAACCAAAGATGTGTATTCTCTTGAAAACGGCAATGTAATGCTCAAGTTCAAGGATGACTGCACCGGCAAAGACGGCGTTTTTGATCCCGGCGAAAACAGTGTAGGTCTTAAAATTGAAGGTATTGGTAAAGCTAACCTCAAAACATCTGTATATTATTTTGATCTTCTCAAAAAGGCAGGCATCAAAACCCACTATGTAAATGCAAATGTTGATGAAGCAACCATGGAAGTTCTTCCCGCCAAGGTGTTCGGTCACGGACTTGAAGTTATCTGCCGTCTTGTTGCTACAGGAAGCTTTATTCGCAGATACGGCGAATATATTGCTGATGGTACAACTCTCGAGGGCGGATATGTTGAATGTACATTCAAAAATGACGAAAAGGGCGATCCCCTTGTTACAAGTGAAGGTCTTGCAGCTCTCGGTGTTATGAGTGAAGAGATGTTTGCTTCCATGAAAGAACAGACTCTCAAAATTACAAAAATCGTAGCCGATGACCTCAAAACAATTGGTCTTGATCTTTGGGATATCAAGTTTGAATTTGGCTACAACAATGATGAAGTTATTCTCATAGATGAAATTGCTTCCGGCAACATGAGAGTATATAAAGACGGTCAGATTGTTGAGCCCGTTGAACTTACAAAGCTCATTCTTAACAGATAATTTTATTGTGATAATAAAAAGACATCGAATCCGAATAGGGTTTGATGTCTTTTTTGTGTGGATTTTTGGTGAATTGGAGTTTGTCGGGAAGTTTGAAGATGGAATTTGCACCAGAGCGAGAGCCTCCACTGTGTAAGGGGAGGTGGCATCGAGCGTTAAGAGAAGATGACGGAGGGGTTGTAGCAAACTGCCTCAATCACTGCGTTTGTGTCGATTTAAAGTTCCCTGACAACCCCTCAGTCACCTTGCGGTGACAGCTCCCCTTACACAGGGAGAGCCTTTCGCTATCGCCCAATTCCATCTCCCCGACAAACTCCGATTTATTTCTGTTTTTTTATAATTTTACCTATCTGAATTATAATTGTAGGCGCAAGAGCAAGCATAGCAACAATCAAAAGGTTTTTACCGCCAAGCGGTGCAACCTCAAAAAGATTTCTGAACACAGGAACAAAAAGCACAAGCGACAAAAATACAATTCCCGCAACAAAAGAGCCTACGCTTGCGAGATTGCTCTTAAATCCGATTTTAAATATAGATTCATCACTTCTGCAGTTGAAACCGTGGAAGAGTCTTGCAAGAGTGAGTGTGGCAAATGCCATTGTGCTTGCAATAAGAGTTCCGGCGGAAAGACCAATGTGAAATGCTATCATTGTGGCGATGGCAATTAGCCCGCCCTGAACAAGAAGTGAAGAAGCGAAACTTTTGTTCAGGATTCCTTCTTTGGGATTTCGGGGTTTTTCTGAAAGCAGGTTGTCGCTTGCCGGTTCCATACCAATTGCAATAGCAGGCAGAGAGTCGGTAAGAAGATTCATAAACAAAAGATGAACCGGAGCAAAAGGCATGGGAAGGGCAAAGATTGACGTGTACAAAACAGAGAGGATGCCTGCCATGTTTCCCGAAAGCAGAAATTTTATGGAGTTCTTTATATTTCGGTACACGCTTCTGCCGTTTGCCACGGCTTTTATTATTGTGGCAAAGTTGTCATCGGTAAGAATCATGGCGGCGGCATCTTTGGAGACCTCGGTTCCGGTGATTCCCATTGCAACACCAATGTCTGCTTTTTTAAGTGCGGGAGCGTCGTTCACACCGTCGCCGGTCATTGCTGAAATGTTTCCTTTTTTCTGCCATGCATCCACAATACGAATTTTATTTTCGGGTGACACACGGGCATAGACCGATATTTTTTCAAGTTTTTCATCAAGCTCTTTATCGGACATGGCGTCGAGTTCTGCCCCGGTAACTGCCATGTCACCGTCCTCAAATATTCCGATTTCTTTTGCGATTGCCGTTGCAGTGACTTTGTGATCTCCGGTAATCATAATTGGCTTTATGCCGGCTCTTTTAGCATCTGACACGGCTTTTTTTGATTCTTCTCTTGGCGGATCCATCATAGAAATGAGTCCTGTGAAAATATAACCGGTTTCATCTTTGGCAGATGGTTTAATATCTGGCGGCACTTCTTTGTAGGCAAAGGCAAGAACACGGAGTCCGTCTTGCGAAAAACTCATGTTTGCGGCAAGAATGTTTTCTTTGTCGTTTTGAGTAAGAGCGCGTACGCCGGCGGTTGTGCGGATTCGGTCACAGCGTGCCAGCAATACATCGGGCGCACCTTTGGTAAGCATGGTCGGAGTGTTTCGCAGATTATATACCGTTGTCATGAGCTTTCTGTCGGAATCAAAGGGGATTTCCGCTATGCGAGGCATGATATTGCGAAAAAATTCCTCGTCAAGATTGATTGAACGAACCATTTCGATAAGACAATATTCCGTTGGGTCACCAATGCCTTTTCCGTTTACTACCGATGAATCATTTGTGAGGATTGCATTGTATAAAAGATATCGGTGAAGACGGTTTTTGATTTCAAGCTGATTTGGTGTCAAAATCTTTTCGTCAATATAGAGCTTTTGAACTGTCATTTTGTTTTGGGTGAGAGTTCCGGTTTTGTCGGAGCAGATTACCGACACGCAGCCAAGGCTTTCGACGGCTTTCAATTCTTTAATAATGGCGTTTTCCCTTGCCATTTTCTGAGTGCCCATAGCCTGAACAATTGTCACAATTGAACCGAGAGCTTCGGGGATTGCCGCAACAGCCAAAGCAACTGCAAACATGAGTGAATCAAGAAGCGGCATTTTTCGATAAAGACTTAGTCCCAGCACAACCGCACATATTGCAAGAATAATGATTGCAAGTCGGCTGCTGAATTTGTCGAGACTAATTTGAAGCGGAGTTTTCTTTTCCTTTGTTGCGTTCATAAGGGCGGCTATTTTTCCTATTTCGGTATCCATTCCTGTTGAGGTAACAACAACAAGCGCACGTCCGTAGGTTACAAGACTCCCGGAGTAGACCGTGTTGAGCCTGTCGGCGAGGGGTGTTTCTATATTGATGTCACCATCATGTTTTTCGACATTTGTCGATTCTCCGGTAAGTGAGCTTTCATTAACCTGAAGTGAGTAGTTTTCAAGAATTCTTCCGTCGGCAACAACCATGTCGCCTGCCTCAAGAATGACAATGTCACCCGGTACAATATCTGCCGATGGAATTTCAACTTTTTTGCCGTCACGGATAACTTTTGCATTTGGAGAAGAAAGTGATTTTAGACTTTCCAGTGATTTTTCAGCTTTTTTGTGCTGAACAGTGCCGAGCAGTGCGTTAATCATAATAACTGCAAAAATAACAAGTGTGCTTTCGGTGTTGCCGGATATCATTGAAATTATTGCAGCAGCAATGAGAATGATAACAAGCAAATCGGCAAACTGTGAGAGAAAAACGGCAAGTGTGCTTTTGCGTTTCCCTTCTTTGAGCACATTTGCTCCTTTTTCCAAAAGCAATTGCCCGGCTTCTTCATTTGTCAGTCCGTTTTTTGATGTGCCGAGCTTTTCGAGGGTTTCGTTTTTGGTCAGTAAATAGTAGTCTTTCATGGTGTCCTCCTTAAATTAAAAAAGACTTTCGGTCATGATATAATACTATCATGACCAAAAGTCTGGTAACCGATTCCGGCATGTGATGCCAAGTTATAAATAACCGCGATTGTTGACATCACATTTAAACTACTCCCTTTTGGTGGGCTGTTATTAATTTTAAATATTATATTACTCTTTTTTTTAAATGTCAACACTTTTTTTAAAAAGTTTTAAAAAAGTTTACAAGTTTAAGCTTATTACGGAACCTCTTTCTATAAATTGCGGACTTGTCATAATTGTCTGCTTTGGCAGATACGGATTATCAATTTTTTTCATCAACAGTTCATACGCCATGTCATAGTGTGGTGTGTCATATTTTTGGTATGTTGTCAGATTATAACCTATGGCAGAGCTTCCGATACCGTCAATGCTGATAACCGAAAAATCATCGGGCACCGAAAAGCCTCTGTCTTTTATACACGAAATAACCCCGTGTGCAATGGTGTCATATGCACAAAAAATTGCCGTGGGGCGCTTTTGGAGAGAGAGAATTTCTGCCATTTCCGAATATCCGGCCTCTTCAAATCTAACACGGCTTGTGCGAAGGTGTTCCGGGGGAGGCGTGAGGCCGTGGCTTTTCATTGCTTTTAAAAACGCGGTCTCTTTTATTTTGGTGAGAATCTCGCCAATGTAGGCAATTTCGGTGTGACCCTTTTGCACGAGGTAGGAAACCGCATCGTGGGCAAGGGTGCTTGAGTCGGAGAGAATTCGGTCGCAGTTTTGCCTGATGCCCGGTTCATAACTTCCTCCGAATTCCACCACAGGAAGATCGGGGTTTGACAAATTAATTTCTTTTGCGGATGAAAACACAATCAGACCGTCAACCTTTGCAAAGCCTGAAAAATAGTCTGCAAGATACTTTTTTGTCTGAATGGAATAGTTTGTGTAGGTAACAAGCATAATATTGCCGTCGTTTCTGATTCTTTTGTCAAGATGTTTCAGACATTCGGTGTAGTCGTTTTCTTTTATTTCGTTTGCAATGATGCCGATAACTTTTGAATCCGGTGTCTGATTGTAATATTTCGAAAAGCATCCGAGCTCTTTTGCCAGTTCAAATATTCTGTTTTTTGTTTTTTCGCTAATTTCACTGCTGTCGGCAAAGGCTTTTGAAACAGTTGACACCGACACATTTGCAAGGTCGGCAAGCTTTTGTTGGGTAATGTTTTTCATATTATTGCCTCCTGTTTTTCGGTGGTAGTTAATTGAAAAGATAAATTTGAGTTTGTCGGGGAGTTTGAAGATGGAATTTGCACCGGTGCGTGAGCCTCCCTTGTGTAAAGGGAGGGGACAGCTTAAGCGGTGGAGGGATTGTAACAAACTGTCTCAATTGCAGTATTTGTGATTGTTTGAGAGTTTATTATTTAACAATCCCTCAGTCACTTCGTGACAGCTCCCTTTACACAAGGGAGCCTTTCGCCCTCGTGCTAAACTCCCCTACAAACCCCAATTTATCACATAATATTATTTTTTGTGATGTATACCAATGATAACACATTTTGATGGCAATTTCAATTGAAATATCTTTAAATCACGAAAAATTTTCGTGATTTACGAAAAATATTAGTTGGAAATATAGTTGACCTTATGTGTTTAATGAAGTATAATTAAAAAACACAAATGAATTAACAAGGAGTGCAAGCACTTGGAAATCAAAAATAAAAAAAGAAACCAAAATGCTGTAAACCAAACGGCATATATGTTTGAAGCAGGTCTTGAATATTTCATCAGCATTCTGATTACAGGGGCATATCTTGCCACAGTACTCAGCTATAACGGTGTGCCGGACAGCGTTACGGGAATTATAACTTCCCTTGCTTCTTTCGGCTTCACGGCTCAGGCTCTTGCAGTGCTGTTTATTCACCCGAAAAACAAAGGCAAAGGAACTGTTGTGGCTTTGCACACATTAAACCAGCTTATGTTTGCACTTCTCTATATGACTCCTTTTATCAAGGTATCCCCGGGAGTTAAAACAGTTGTGTTTGTGGTTCTCTTTCTTGGAGGTCACATTTTTTCAAACATGGCAATGCCCTTTAAGCTTAGTTGGCTAAATTCATATGTTGACGATGACAAACGGGGAATATACACTGCAAAAAAAGAAATATCATCGCTTGTGGGCGGTATTGCTTTTTCTTATCTCATGGGCGGAGTGTCAGACTATTTTAAATCCGTCGGCAAACCCGACACGGCATTTTTGATTTGCGGGATAACCGTGTTTGTGCTTTGTGTGCTTCACACCGTATCCATGCTTGTTGTAAGAGACGGTGAGGATGCGGCTGTTATCCAAAGACAAACATACAATTTTAAAGATGTGCTTTCGAGCACGCTCATGAACAAGGACTATCGAAAAATCATATGGCTCGATGCCATATGGCACATAGCAACGGGCATTGTTGGACCTTTCCTTGGTACATATCAGATTAATGAGCTTGGTTTCAGCCTCACCTTTGTTGCATTTATTGCAATGCTCGGAAGCATTGCAAGAGTTTTGTTTTCAAAATTTTTCGGGAGATATGCCGACCGTCATTCCTGGGCACAGATGCTTACCGTGGTATTTTTCATTGGTGCAATAGGCTACCTTTTTATTGTATTTGCAACCCCTTCAACGGGAAAAATTATGTATCCTATGTTCCTTATAGTAAACGGCATATATTATGCCGGCTCAAACAGCGGAATTATGAATATCGCTTTTGACTACACAAAGCACGAAAACCGTGCGGCGGCACTTGGCATAAAATCTGCCGTCGGCGGTATTGCGGGATTTTTGGCATCTCTTGTTGGCGGCGAGGTGGTTGGTTTTGTTCAGGCGAACGGAAACCAAATTTTCGGCATGAAAATTTACGCCCAGCAGATTCTTGCTTTTGTTTCCTTTGTTGCAATGATGGTGGTTGTTTTCTATATCCGAAAGGTTATATATAAAATGAAGAAAACTATCTGAAGTTTTCGAAACGAAAGTAAATGAAAGGAAATCGCAAAAGCTTCTTGACATTATATTTGAATTATTGTAGTATAAAGGCAGTTGAATAAAAAATAGTTTGTGAATCTAAATTGGAGTTTGTCGAGCTGTTTAACACAAGGACGAAAGGCTCCCCTGCCTAAGGGGAGCTGGACAGTGAGCGTAGCGAAACTGACTGAGGGGTATTGCTGAAAGCAATGATATTTCTGCGTTTCGTACACCTCCGTCTCTGCCTAACGGCAAATCCATCTCCCCTTAGGCCAATGTCGTCAACTTAGCCGTCGGAGATTCGAACTGAGCACGCTCTGCAAGTGTTAAAAATCATGCCTTTTTGGATTGTCAAGCTTGTAGGGCGTCAGCCCAACTTCGCTTTCCGCACCAAAAATCCATATTTTTTCGCACTTGGATAGTTCTAAGAAGTTTTTGCGATAAATTCATAGCAAGACAAGGAAAAAGCACAGTTAATACTTGGTGTATTAA
>JAFQHQ010000093.1 GCA_017397885.1 Clostridia bacterium
AAGGGGAGCTGGCAGTGAGCGTAGCGAAACTGACTGAGGGGTATTATTGAAACCATTGATATTCCTGCGTTTCGTACCCCTCCGTCTTTGCCTAACGGCAAATCCACCTCCCCTTAGGCAGGGGCGGCTTTCGCTTCAGCCTCGTTTGCTGTCAGCTCGACAAACTTAAATTTGAAAAACACATTTCACATTTTTCATTATGAAATTTATTCGTATCATCGATAACTTACACTTTTAAAAGATGCCGCTAAGTCATGCAGCATCTTTTAAATCCTACAACATATCCATATGAAAGGAGAACACTAATGAAAAAAATACTCTCTATATTTCTTTCATTAATGATGCTTACATCGTGCATAGTTGGAACAGCGGACGATACATCATCAACTGCACTTATGCTTGTTTCCACAAGTCCGGATTTCGGAAATGATGAAGCATTAACCGAAGCTCCGAGCTTCACATTTAACAATGACATCGCAACTGCCTCGGCACAGCTTAACGGCGAAGATGTTGAATGCACGGTTGACGGCAAAAAGATAACTCTTGATGTTACTCTTGAACAGTTCACCGACTACAAGGCAACCGTCTCCGTTACCGATGCAAACGGTCAGACTGCTTCCGAAAAGCTCTATTTTTCTACAGGCGGCAGTGCCGGGGAGAGCATCACAGCAGGAGAAGGCTCATCGTGGCATGTTAACGCCAACGGTTCCACGTCTATGAATACTATGGTGAATATCAAATATAACAATAATTCAAACTTTGTTTTCTATAGCTTCCCCGTTCCCAAAATTGATGACGGTCAAAGTCTTGGATCATTTGTAATTACTTGCTACACATATGCCGGTTCAAACGTATATTCAATGAAGTTTGCCGGTGACGAATGGGACGGAGCATCCATGAAGACAACCGACGAAGCCGTTGCAACGGTTTTTGGTGATGTAAGCAAAAAATGGAATAAATCGGCATACTATGCCGCAGATTCTGCATCTTCAACAGCTGTTGAAGGCGCAAAACTTATGTTTGAACACAAAATTGACATTACTTCCTATGTAAAAGAGTGTATGGATGCAGGTGAAGCATCTGTTGAAATCGGTTTTGTAAGTAACTCAACAATCAACCTCTTCGGCTTCTTTGCCAAAGACAGTGGCTACAAAAAATATCAGGCAACCTACACCTATGAAGTGACAGAGCCCAAGTTTGAAATAACAGATGTTTCAGCCGAGGTTTCGGGTTCGGTTCTCGACAGTGCATCCTTTGCAATTTTAACAGAAGTTGAAGACATTGGTAAGATTGTTGAAATCAGAACCGTGTCCGATAAAACATCTGTTGATGCAAGCTTTGCATATGATGAAGCCTCTTCAAAATATGTTTTGGAATATCCCGTTGAACTTGTTGCAGGCACAGAATATGAATTTGTGTTCAAAGCAGATTCCGAGGATATGTACGGTAATGTAAACACCGATGAAAAAATTCTTGCAAAATTCTATGCATCTGCAGATGATTATGAAGCTACAGAAAAAACAGAAGCAAGCGAAGATGAAATCTTCGAAAGCTCTGTTAATGCCGAAACCTCAACAGTTTCTGTTTTCTTTAAAAATCCTCATTATGCAAACAGTGATGTTGAGATTACAATTTCTCTCGAAGGCTCGGAGGAAGCGGCTTTTTCCGAAACCGTGAAGTCCGGCAAAAGAGGAAGCGTATATCGCAAAGATATCGAACTTCCCGAAAGCGGAAGCTACGAAATTAAAGTGTTCCCCAAAAACGCTTCCTATTATCTTGCATCAAAATTTGAATTTTTCTCAGCCGAAGACACAGCCCGCCTCTGGACAGTTGTTGCACAAAGCGGAACTGCCGAGGAAATAGGTGCAGAGTGGAATATGATTTCTGCAATTTTTGGCCTTGACAACGAATATCTTGCAACAGTTTTCAACATGGATGCTTTCTTTGCGAAGATTGTCGAAGCAAGAGGCGATTCTTTCGCCGAAATGAATGCAGAAAACATCTCTGCTCTAAAATCTCTCGTTTCAAACCTTGCACTTTTTGCTTCAATCGAACAGGCAGAGGATGAAGCCTCTGCAGGCGAGCTTGTTGCAAAGGCATTGCCACTTGTACGGGTGGCAGATTCCGAAATTGCTTCTCTCTGGGAAGAATGTATGGAAAGCGATCACTATGATAAAACCCTCACAGCATTTTTGGCTGATGAAGTAGTTGTTTCTTCGGGTGCAGACCTTGCAAAGCTTCTTGATTCAGCTCTCAATGTCTACAGAGTTGAAAATGTGTTTGACCTTCTTGAAAATGCAGAGCATTCATCGGAGGTGACAGCCATTGTTACAAACGAAAGATATGCCGAGCTTCTGGGAATAACCGACATACTCGAAGACTACGAAGAACTCAAATCAAAAACAAGCGTAAACAAAGAGCTCATGAAATCCTTCGACAATGCCGAAGATTTTGCCAAGGCTTTTAAAGATGCTGTAAAAGAAGCTAAAAATGATCAGAAAAAACCTTCATCACCATCGGGTGGTGGCGGTGGCGGAAAAGGCGGTTCATCATTTGGCGGTGCAACTCAGATAGTATCCTCTGCTCCCGTGGTTGAAACTCCTTTCAATCCTTTTGCAGATGTTGAAAACATTGCCTGGGCAAAAGAACACATTGTAAAACTCTACAACAAAGGTGTTATAAACGGCAAAACATCCGATTCCTTTGCACCCTATGACAACATCACAAGAGAAGAAGTAACAAAACTTCTTGTGAATCTCGGCTCTTTTGAAAATGCAGACTCCAATGTTGTCTTTGGTGATGTTGCATCCGATACATGGTATGCAAATTACATTTCAATTGCCGTATCAAACGGAATTGTAAACGGAATGGGCAACGGCAATTTTGGTGTTGGCAAAAATGCAACCCGTCAGGATATTGCCGTTATGATAGCAAATATGCTTTCAAAACTCGGTGTTGAAATGACCGAAGGCAATCTTTCATTCGGTGATGCTTCGTCCGTTTCCGATTATGCAGTAAACGCAGTTGCATTCCTTGCTTCAAAAGGAATTCTTACCGGGGATACATTTGGCAATTTCAATCCCAAAGCAAATGCAACAAGAGCAGAAGTTGCAGTTATGCTTTCAAGAGTAAATGACATTTTTTCAAAGGAGGTTAATAAATAATGAAAAAGTTATTGGGAATTATTCTTGTATTTTCACTTCTTTCATCTTTGTTTGTAACACCTGCTTTTTCGGCATCACAAACCTCCGTTGATGTATCACGGGAAGAAGCGCTTCTTTCGGACCTTGGTATTGTCCAAGACGATGCCGACCTCAGCAAAAACCTAACCAGGGGTGAGTTTGCAGACTACATTTGCAAGCTCCTAAACATTGTTGACATGCCTTCCGGATACAAACTTCCTTATAATGATGTTCCCGAAACACATCAATATTACAAAGGTATCTATAATATTTATGCATGGAGACTAATCTCCGACAGCAGCTCGTTCAGGCCCGATGACCTCATCACTGTGAGCGAAGCTTCAAAAATTGTTGTTTCGGCTCTTGGCTATGACTTTATGGCAATTGCAAACGGAGGTTACCCCGGCGGCTACATTTCCGCCGCCACACAGCTTGGCGTTATGCCAAATGGCGATGCCGGCGGTGTAAGCCGTGCAAGTGCATATGTGGCTATGTATAACATGCTTCACACCAAGCTCCCGACTGTTGACATTGGTACTGACGGAAACAATAAATATCAGTCAAAAACCGGAGACACCCTTCTTGGTGAAATGTGGAACCTTTTCTATGACACCGGTGTTGTTGAAGACGGTCAGTTCTTTGGTATAAACAACGAAGACGGAGTGGGAGAGGGCAAAGTCGTAATTGGCGGTTACCTCTTTAAAAACGGTGGCTTTGACACCGATTCCATGATTGGCGACAATGTTGATGTTTATTATGACAAAGATGCCAAAATTGTTTCAGTTTATGCCGAAGAGGATTCTTCCTCAAAAACCGTTACACTTCTTTCGTCTCAGGATATTTCCTATTCCAATAGAGTATACTCTTGGTATGAGAACGATGAAGAAGAAACAAGAAAAATTTCAAAATCATGTGTAATTGTATACAATGGCAAAAAAGCAGATTTCAGCAAAGACATTATGGATCCCGAGTTTGGTAGTGTTAAGCTTATTTACAGCGGTTCATCCGAAGCCGATATTGTTGTGATTAAGTCCTACACTCAGGCAGTTGTTGGTGCAATCAACACAAACGATAGATTAGTTTCCGATGTTTTAAATCCCGGAACGTCCTATGTTCTCGACGATGACATCACCGTATATCAGAATCAGAACGGCACTGTTACGGGCTTTGACTCCATTGCAAAAAATGATGTTTTGTGGATTGCACAAAATCCCGACGGTGAATATACCGATGTAATAATTTGCCGAGACTATATTGAAGGTCAGATTACGGGAACATCTCCCGATTCAAATTCGGTTTATATTGATAACAGAAAATTTGATGCTACAGAAAGTGTTATGAGCATTCTTTCGGCTGATTTTCAGCTTGGCTCAATTGTAAAAGGTCTCATCAATCCAAATGGTGAAATTATTTATCTCATCAGCCAGAATGCAGGCAGTGAGCAAAAAGTAGGTTTTCTCATGTATTCAAGGGAACGCGCGAGAGGACTTTCCTATGAAGTGCTTGTTAAAATTCTCGGAACGGACAATGCAATTGTCACCTACACACTTCCCAAAAAGTTTCTTTTAAACGGTGTTGGTGTAAATCTTGCAGGTCACACAGACTATGAGAAGCTTCCCCTCGAAAGCTACAGACCGTCTTCAATGAAGTCGGGCATAATCACTTTCACCGCAACACCCAAAAACGAACTCACTTCAATTAACTACGCGGCAGATGTTGATGTGGGACTTGACGGAGCTAAAAACCTTGGCTTGTTCCCCACACACAGTATCACCGATACAAGCGATGAGTATGTTCAGTTCATTGGTGACGACAGAGCCATAGTTAACAAAAGTAATGAAAAAATCTTTGTTAACGGCTCTATGCCAACCCGTTTTTACATTCCCACATTGGACGAAGAAGAGGCAATTCCTGACGACAGTCTTTATAAATATCAGACTTTCCCGAAAGGATATCAGACCAATAAGAAACATTACGGATATTCAAGAAAAGAAAATTCTCTTATGAGTGATTTCATTGTTACATATTACTCCACCGCTGGTGGTTCTTCGGGAGAGTCAATTCCTAAGGAAGCTACTCTCTATATGGTAACAGATATTTCACAGATTATAAACGATGAGGGAATAGAAGTGGAACAACTCACGGTTCAGACCGCTGCAGGTGTACAAAGCACCTTCTATTCAACAGAACTCGGCTATGTCGCTCAGCTTGGTCTTGAATTTGGTGACCTTGTAAAGGTTGTTGCGGATATTCACAAGAATCTTCAGGGTATTCAATTGGTATATAAGGCAGGAGAAGATAAATTGTCCGATAAGACTACCGAGGGAACTGCCAGCGTATATAAATTGGTTTCTAACGGTACCCTTACAAGTGACTCCGGAAACGGAAACTTAAGTAAACTTGTGTACATTGGTGATGTATACAGAAACGACGGAACTTTCTTCGAACTGTTGCTTACAACCAATGATATAAATGCTTTTGATCCCAATGCCGAAAATGCTCCCTTGCTCTATGGCTTCTCTGCCAGCCGTGAAACAATTACTCTTGTTAACACAAAATCCGATACCTACAGTCTTGTGGGTGGAGATTCTTTAAAAAGCTTCTATGATTTTGGAAGTGAATGCTCAAGAGTTGTTATCGAAACACAATATGGAACCACACTTGCCATATTTGCATATGAGAAATAAGAAAGGAGGATATTTATGAAAAAATTATTAAGCATTATTCTTTGCATTACTCTTGTTTTGTCTCTTGCTCCTGCAAGTTTTGCGGCACAAGAGGTTGAAGAAACCTACGCAAAGTGTTCATTTGATACCTACTATGAAACAAATCAAGGCAAAACCAGACAGTTTGACAAGGTTGAAACCCTTACAATCGGTTCTGTTTATGACCGTTATGCTGAAATCAGATTCGACATATCTTCCTTTGCAGATAAAGAATTTGCAGGTGCGGTAATTCAGCTTACCGGACGTTGCTCTGTTGCAGGAACATCTGTTGAATTCAGAGGAACCGATTTTGGATCTTTCGAATCAAGCTTCATGCTTACAAACTTCAAAATCGACAATGCCGGAGTTGCTACTGTTAAGGTTGCAGTATCCGACTACATTAAAAGAAAAGTAGAAGAAGGCGAAAAAGAAGTTATATTCTATATTTCAACATCTTCACCCATTTTCTCAATATATTCAAATGAATATTCTGTTGCAGCTTCAAGACCTTCACTTTGTGTTATGAAGGAAGAGCCCTACATCCGCGGTCAGATTAACTTCCAGTATCCCAAGGTTACAAAGGATATGTTTATATCAGACATTGCAGACACAATAAAGAACGGTCATCCTTACTACTTTGCAACAAGAGACGAATTTGACAAAATCAAGAAATATGGTAAGGGTGAAAACGAAGTTCTTACCGAAATTTATACAAAGGTAAAAAAGAGTGCCGATTCTTATGTTGAAAAAACCCCTTCAAGTGTTGAAATTGTTAAGAACAATCAGGCATACAACTCCAGAGGTGCTGAGTGTCGCGGTGTAATTGCATCCTGCGCTATTGCATACTGGGTTGAAGGTGATGCAAAATATGCTCAGAGAGCATGGGATGAAGCTCAGGTATGGATTGACCTCGAATCTTGGGGTACATATCAGTACCTTTGTAACAACGAAGTTGTTCAGGGGCTCGCAATCTGCTATGACTGGCTATATGACTGGCTGTCCAATGACCAGAAAGAATTGCTTTTGAAAGCTCTTAAGGAAAAACATTACAACACAATGTATGATATGCTTTCAAATCCCACAAGTTCAAAATATTCTGCGAGCTTCTATCGTTTCTATTTTGGCTCTAACAACCACGCACTTCTTGACAACAGTGCAACCTTCATGGGTGCAATTCCACTTCTCGAAACAGATCCCCAGTTCTACGGATTTATTTTGGAGAAGATATTCGACAACTTAAAACCTGTTGTTGAAAACTGGTATCCCGACTCGGCATGGTACGAAGGTATCGGCTACTGGGGATACACCGGTGAATATATGGCAAGATGGCTCAGATGTATGAACACTGCCTTTGGCACAACCTACGGTCTCGGCGACCTTGAATGTATCAAGGGTATGGGTGCTTATCCTGCTTACGTTTCATCCTCAAAATATAACTTTGTTATAAACGACGGTTCCTACGAGCAGGGCAGAACAACATCATCAACATATCTGCTTTCCACAATGAGCGGCAATCCTGCTCTTGAAAAGTATACTCTTGAAACCCAGAGAAGCTTAAACACACTCAATGCATATGATGCTCTTGCATATAAGGTTGATGTTGATTATGACAGCATTGACGTTTCTTCATTCCCAAAAGACAAATTCCTCAGAAACTTTGACATGGTAACCTTCCGTGACACATGGGACAGCAATCAGGAAATGTACTGCGGTATGTTTGTTCAGGATGCATCCGAAACCCACGGTGTTATGAACTCGGGTACAATTGCTCTCGAAGCTCTTGGTGAGCAGTGGGTAACAAACCCCGGTAAAGATGCTTATGCGCTTGCAGGTTACTTCAATTCACAGCAAGATGGTGAAAGATGGACCTACTATTTCAGCCGTGCCGAAGCTAACGGATGTCTTGTTATGGATCCCAACGAGGATGGTGGTCACCTTGTATCTCCCGGTGATGTAATCAACGAATTCCGTTCCGCTGACCGTGGAGGTTATGCTTGGACAGATCTCACAGCAACCTATGCACGTCAGGCGCAGAGCTACAAACGTGGTGTTGAGTTTACCAATGACAGAAGCACCTTTGCAGTTCAGGATGAAGTTACACTTCTCAAGCCTATGGAGGTATATTCCTTCTATAATCTTAACAGATGCGATATTGAAATCGCAGAAGACAAAAAGAGCGTAACCGTCACAAAGGACAACAAGAAAATGAGAATCAACATTCTCTGTGATGCTCCTTATGAAATCAGCATAATGAACACAAATCCGTTGCCAACATCACCCCAGATGGAAGGTAACCGTATTATCCGTGAAATAAAGAGACTTGCAATTCACTTCCCCGAAATTGAAAAATTCAATCTTCGCTTAGAATTCACTCCTTATCTCACAGAGGCAGAAATCCCCGAAGCTCCCACAGAGTTTGTACCCATTGAAAACTGGACACTTCCCGAAGGTGAATATGTTCGTCTTGAAGCAAATGACCTTCTTGCCGACGGTGTTTCTCTTGAAGGCTTTGTTCCTGCAAACAGATGCTATGTTGTTGAAACTTTGCCCGAAAGATTAGAACTTAAAGCAGACACTTCAAAATATGATGTTTCTTATGAAACAACCAAAGACGGCAGAGCAAAAATTGCATCTATGAAAGATAAAGCAACAGGAAGAGTTACTTCCTATATTGTTTCACTTCCCAAAGTTGTTGTTAAGCCCACAGAGGTTGACCTCACAGGTCTAAAAGAGCTTGAAATTATCTCGGCTAATGCGACATCTTCAAGTGGTGATTCAAGACCTGAACACACCCTTGACGGCGACTTTGTTTCCAGATGGTCTGCATCCGGACGTCAAAGCATTACATATCAGCTTAAACAGCCTACGGTTGTATCCAAGATTGCCATTGCATTCTATGTAAGTGCACCTCGTGTATCTTACTTTGATATGGAAGTTTCGATGAACGGCAGAGAATGGACAACTGTTTCTGTCAACGACTCATTCGGTACCGAAGAATGGGAATACTATGACCTCGGAAACGTGAAAGCAAAATATATCCGCTACAGAGGTTACGGTACATCCATAGACGGTTGGAACTCAATTAACGAAGTCAAGATCTTCGGAAAAGATGAATAATTTCTATTAATCCAAATATATTTTCACAACACAAAACCCACCTTGCGATTTTTCGAAAGGTGGGTTTTGCGTTGTATGGCGACAAAGAGGGAATGCACTTTTTGCATTAAAAAAGGTGTACCGACAAGAGCCGGCACACCGAAAAATGCACAACTCCTGTCGCTAAACAAATTTAATATCACAAACGAAAAAGTATGCAATTAAATAGAGTGTGCATTTTTGCCAAAAACAAAAATGCATACTTTTCGCAAGTTTAATATTAAATTTGTTTAGCATATTTATTATAGCATATATCGGTTTTTGTGTCAATGATTATGTTTTAGAAGATATGATTCGTTATTCAGTTATTAAAATTCTCACAAAAGTTTAGCCTTAACAACCAACACTGAAGACGCCTCAAACGGTGAATTTTCGGTATCTTTTGGCTTGTCGTCCTTGAAAGGCGAGTAGCCTTCCTGCGTCCTTCGCACCAAAAGCTACTCAAAAATTCATCCGTTTGAGGTCCT